>JAVXWK010001019.1:0-21360 GCA_032230575.1 Pseudonocardiales bacterium
TGTTTGCTCCGCAGTTTTAGGGTCCTAGTGAGATCTTTCACTGCGCATTCGAGTGAGTAATCCGATGTCTATCTGTCGACACTCCGGCGAGTCTCAGGCGTGGTCGTAGCGTTGCTGCGCCTGGGCGACCTCCGGGTGGTTCGCCTCGATCCAGTGCGCGAGGGCCACGAGGTGCGATGCGGCGCCCTTGCCGAGGGGCGTCAGCGTGTATTCGACGTGCGGCGGGATGACCGGCTTCACCTCGCGGTGCACGAACCCGTCGCGCTCCAGGGTCCGCAACGTCTGGGTGAGCATCTTCTCGCTGACGGGCTCCAGTTCGCGGCGCAGTTCGCTGAACCGCCACGCCTCGCCGTTGGAGAGCGCCTGGAGCAGCAGCACGCCCCACCGGCTTGTGACGTGCTCCATGATCGCCCGCTCGGGACACATCGTGACCTGCATGCTCACCTCCACGTAAGTACCCAACTTCAAAGTGGGTACTTTCCACAGGTTAGCGCTAACCATAACTTCGTGGCTATGACGATCCTCATCACCGGAGCAACCGGCCAGTTCGGCGGAGCAGCCCTCCGCTACGTCCTCGACCGCACGGACGAGCAGGTCATCGTGTCTGTGCGCTCGCCGGAGAAGTTCGACGTCGAAGGCGTCGAGGTCCGTCAGGGCGACTTCGACAAGCCCGAGACCCTCGACTTCCGCGGCGTCGACAAGCTGCTGATCGTGTCCGCCGACGCGCACGACCCCGCCGTCCGCATCCAGCAGCACGCCAACGCCATCGCCAAGGCAGCCGAGCACGGCGTGGGCCACATCCTCTACACGAGCGTCTCCGACGCCGACACGACCACGCTCGGCGTCGGCGAGGTGCACAAGGCCGCCGAGGAGGCCATCCGCGCCACCGGCATCCCGTTCACGTTCCTGCGCAACGGCATGTACCACGAGAACTACCTGCCCGTGCTGCAGCAGGACGTGGTCGCCACCTCCACGAAGGACGGTCGCATCGCGAGCGCCCCGCGTGACGACTACGCGCTGGCCGCCGCCGTCGTGCTCACCACGGACGGCCACGAGAACACGGTCTACGAGCTCACCGGCTCGACGAGCTGGTCGTACCCAGAGATCGCCGGCGACAGGTTCCGCGACGTCAGCGACGAGGACCTGATCGCGGCCGGGCTGCCCCCGTTCCTGGTCGACTTCAACGTGGCCATCCGCGACGGCGTGCTCGCCGAGGTCCGTCCCGACCTGGAGAAGCTGATCGGCCGGCCCACCCGTCCCATCGCGATCTAGGTGAACTCGGGATGCGCTTCTGGATGCGCGTCCCACCACTTGCGGGTACTCCGGGTTGCGGTCGAGCACCGACCGGTAGGCGTCGGCGGCGCACGCGAACACCTCGTGCGCCCGCCCCGCCACCGGTGAGTCCCGCCGCGTCGCCACGAAGATGTCCGTCATCAACGGAGTTCCGCGCAGCTTGCGGATCACGATGCCGTCCCCGGTGCGGGACGGCGCCGCCGCGAACGACACCGCACCGCTCGTCACCAGGCCGCGGGCCATGTTCGACTCGCCGGTGTGGTGGGTCAGCTTGGGTACGAACCCGGCGTCCGCGCAGGCCTGGAACATCTGCATCCGGTTGCCCATCATCTGCGCGGTCGGCGTGACCCAGTCGCGGTCGCGGAGCTGCGCGAGGTCGATCTCCTCCTGCTCGGCCAGCGGGTCCTTCTCCGACACCGCGACGAACGCGGGTTCGCTGACGAGCTTGCGGAGCTCGATGCCGGCGAGGTCGCGCGAGGGCATGCCGTCGAAGAACTCGAACAGCGCCACGTGCACCCGGCCCTGCTCCAGCAGGTCGACGATCTCCGCCGACGACTGCCGCACCTCCGCCCGCACGTCGGCGTTGAGCTGCCGCAGCCCCTCGACGAGCGGCGCGAAGTAGAGGATCGAGATGCAGCCCAGGTACAACGGGCCGCGCCGGTCCGTCTCTCTCGTGGTGGCCATCAGCTGAGCCATCTCGTCCAGCACGAGTCTGGCCGTGCCCAGTACGCGACGGCCCAGGTCCGTTGGGACGCAACCGTTGCGCGTTCGGTCGAACAGCTGTCCGCCGACCAGTCTCTCGACTGTGCGCAGCTGGGCGGACAAAGCGGGTTGGGTCAGTCCGAGCCGCGTGGCGGCCCTGGTCACGCTGCCTTCCTCGGCGATGGTGCGAACCGCGCGGAGGTGGCGGAGCTCCAGCTCGGGCATAAAGACCTTGTATCCCCCTTCTGAATGCGGCGCCACCCGTCGATCGGGGCATAGTTACTTCTCGATCGATCTTCCGGCCCGGCGCTTGCGGCAGCGCTCACGGGTCCGGCGCGGGAGGGTGCGCACCCCTCGGTTCGACGCTGCTGCCGCGCACCCTGCGCTCCGCGGCAGTAGCGTCGAACCCATGGCGGTGAAGGACTCTCCCACTGGCTGGGTGAACGAGCACATTCAGAAGTACGTCGAGACCGACGGCGCTGAGGGCCACGAGTGGCGGCCCGGCGTGCACACGCTGTTGCTGACCACCAAGGGGCGCAAGAGCGGCGAGCTGCGGCGCACCGCGCTGATCTACCAGCCCGACGGTGACGGCTACGTGGTCGTGGCGTCGCAGGGCGGCAAGCCGGCGCACCCGTCCTGGTACCTCAACCTCACTGAAGATCCCGTGGTCCACGTGCAGGTCGGAGCGGACAAGTTTCAGGCGCACGCCCGCACCGCCGGTCCCGTGGAGCGAGAGCGGCTGTGGAAGCTGATGAACGAGGTCTGGCCGGACTACTCCGAGTACCAGAAGAAGACCGACCGCGAGATTCCCGTTGTCGTGCTCGAGCGCGTCTAGCGAGTTCGTGTCGGTCGTCCGGTTACCTCTTCGGGTCAACCACCGAAGGCGGTTCGGGCCGAAGCGGTGGCCGGACGACCGACTCCTCGACGAACTCGCCGCCGTCTGCGGAGCAGCGGCAATCAAACACTGATGACGACCGCGGCACCCGTGACGGTGACGCGCCTGTCCTGCCTCGTGGCGTCGACCTCGAGCCGTGACGGGCGGCCCATGTCCTCGCCCTGGCTGATGACGAATCGTTGCGGCCCTTCGAGGTCGCGCAGATAACCACCGAACGCGGCGGCGGCAGCTCCCGTCGCCGCGTCCTCCACCACGCCACCGACGGGGAACGGGTCGCGGGCGTGCACGAGGTCTGCCGACTCGCGCCAGAACAGGTGCACGGTCGTCAGGTCGTGCGCCAGCATCAGGTCGCGCAACGCGTCGAAGTCGTAGTCGAGCTCCGCGAGCTGTTCGCGGGACTTCAGCGGGACCAGCAGGTGCCGGGCGCCACCGAAGCCGACGTGCACCGGACCGGCGGTCTCCTTGTACCCCAACGCTTCCAGTGCGGCGGAGACCAGCTGCGGGTCCGCTTCGGACGTGCTGGTCGGCACACTGGTGAGTGACGCCGTGCCACCGTTGGTCTCAATGGTTATCTCACCGGCGGGCGTGTGGAACGTCAGCTGGCCGTCGCCGATCCGTTCGGCCAGTGCGACCGACGTGGCGATGGTGGCGTGGCCGCAGAACGGCACTTCGGCCTTGGGGCTGAAGTACCGGACGTCGAACTCGCGCCCGCCCCGCGGCAGCACGAACGCCGTCTCCGAGTAGCCGACCTTCGCGGCGATGACGAGCATCTCCTCGTCCGTCAGGCCAGTCGCGTCGAGCACGACACCCGCCGGGTTGCCGCCGGCCGGGTCCTTCGTGAACGCGCTGTACCGCAGAACGCCGTGGTCGGTCATGCCCACTCCCAACGCGTACCCGTGCTGAAGCCTTCCGAACATGATCTTGCTGGTCACGTACCTCAGCCCGGCCTTCTCGAGCACGCGCCCGGACGCGACGTTCTCCGCCTGGTGGCCCGCGAACACGCGAGGCCTCATGGCGAGCGCCCGATCTCGCAGCTCGTGAGCGATGCGGGTGGCGAGCCCGCGACCCCAGTGGTCCGGGTCGACCCAGTACCCGATCTCGATCTCGTCCGGACCGCGGTGGGCCAGTTGCGCCAGCCCGACGACGACCCCGTCCTCGACGACGAGGTGCAGGCCGAAACCGTGTTCTTCCCAGTGTCGCAACGCCTGCTCGTGCCGTTCGGCCACGTACTCCGGTGTCCAGGGCCTGCCGTTGGCGACGTACTCGACCATCCTCGGGTCGGTCGCCCAGCGCAGCAGGTGCTCGAAGTGGTCGTCGCCCCACGGCACGAGTTCCATGGCCACATCGTGCCTCAGCGCAGCTGTGGAAGAAGCCCCTCGCAAGTGCGGACCACGATCTGGGCGGCTTTTCGCTGGTCGTGCGGCGCGTGCACGTCCGCGGCCTGCGCCTGCCACCGGACGAGCGCGTCGAGCAACGCCTCCCGTTGCTCGCGCATGTCGGCCTCGTATTCGAAACCCAAGCGCGCCAACGGAGCCGTGCCCTCGGCGCCGATCAGCCGCAACGCCTCGGACTGCAGCTCGCCCGGCAGTTTCGTGCGTCCGGACTGCAACGCGGCCACGAGTCGCAGCTCGCGGAAGTCGTGCGCGGAGGCGACGACCCGTTCCACATCGGCCATCAGCTTGCGGGCGTTCTGCCGCGGCTCCATCCGGAACAGCACGTCCAGCGCCAGCAACGCCGAGCGCGCCTTGAGGATCTCGCGGCGCTCGGTGAAGTGGATCGCGATCGAGTCGCGCAGCTCGCCGAGCCCGCTGCGCTGCACCAGCTGGCCGGTCAGCTTGACCTGGGTGTCGAAGCCCTGCCGGATCAACGCGGTGATCAGCCGGACGCCGAAGATCCCGAAGCGCTCCAGCAACGCCTGTCGCACAGCCGGTTCCATCTGCAACGGGAACTGCTCGCCGGCGAACCGGTCCGCCGACAGCAGGTGGTCCTCGAGCTCCTCGCGGCCCAGCGACGAGAGCGTGCGCAGTGCCGCGAACTCGTCCTCCCGCAACGTCCTCGCGGCCACGGCCAGCAGCCCGGCGACCGAGACCACGTTCTGGCACAACGGTTGCACCGCCACGTCCTTGCGGTAGCGGCGGGCGATCTGCTTGGCGGACGACAGCGCGTCGATCCGCCCGGCACCGATCTCGTCGGCACGGGCGAGCACGGCGACGGTGTGGATCGCGGCGGTGCGGGCGATCGGATGGTCGTTGGCCGCCTGCAGGAACTTCAGGTCGTCGTCCTGCACGTGCCGCATCAGGTACAGCAACGCGTCCGCCTCGCCGAGCACCTGCTCAGGAGTCGCCTCGGACGGCGTGTCGATCAGCACGATGTCCCGCAACGTCCGCGCGGGCCACTCGACGACCACCCGGTCGGCGCGGTCGAACTGGCCGATCTCGACGTGGTGCCTGCCGCCGCGCCTGCCCACCGCGACCTCGTGCGGGCGGCCGGGGCCGGAGAAGACGTGCGCCCGCGGTTCGGTGCCGCCCCGGTACCAGGTGAAGGAACTGAGCGGCGCGAACTCGTCGCCGATCAGCGCGTTGACCACAGTGGACTTGCCGATGCGGGATCGCCCGGCCACCGCGATCCGCACGGGTTCGGTGTAGCGCTCGACGTGCGAGCGCAGCCAGCCGGTGGCGCGCGGGCTGTCGCGGTACACGGCCAGTGCTTCCTGCAGCATCGACCAGACGACGCGGTCCAAGGTCACGCGGTGAGCTCCATAGCGGGACCCCCGAGCGTCTGGACCCGCTTGTAGAGCGTGACCAGCTTGTCCAGTTCCTTGCGGCCTTCGCGCAGCCGGCGTTCGCGCTCGGTCTGGTCGTCCTGCACCGCGCGCTTGGCGCTGCGGGCCGACTCCAGCAACGTCTCCTGCAGCTCCTCGGCGAGGGTGCTGAAGTGGTTGCGCAGCGAGCGCTGGATGTGGCGGCCGGAGTCGCGGACGTCCTTGGAGAACTTCACGAAGAAGTCGTCGACGTGCCGTTGCGCGGCGGCCTTGGCGGCGGCCTGGCGACGCTTGAGTCTTTGATCGCTCTCGTCCAAAATGGACTTTCCGCCGAACAGCGCACCCGCGCCGAGCGAGATCACGTTGATCAGCGGCATGCCGGCGAGCGACGTGACCAGACCGAACATCAGCACGCCGCCGTACGAGCCGCGCAGGCCCGTGAAGAGCTTCTGCGGGATGGAGAACGGCTCGATCTTCGGCTTCTCCAGCTTGCTCGCTGGTTCCAGCAGGTCGTCCGGCAGCACCGAACCCGGGATCAGGTCCTCGCGGTAGACCGGGAAGTTCTTGGCGACCTTCGCCGCCACCCACTCCGCGCGTTCCATCAGCCAGGAGAAGTTCGTGGTGGCGGCCTCGTTGAGGTTGTCCTCCAGCCACTGCTCGAACTTGTCCCAGCCGATCGCGGGGTCGGCCTCGTCGTAGGTCCGGTCGACCTCGCGCAGGATCTTTCTGGTCCTGTCGCGCAGGTCGTACTCGACGTCGGAGATCAGGTCGGCCATCTCGTCGTTGAGCACGTTCTGCCAACGGGCGGAGCGGCGCCGCAGCTCGTCGACGCGCCGTTGGGCTTCCTGCAGCGTCGAGATCGTGGCGACGGTGTGGGACGAGTCGTGCGCGGTCAGCTCCTCGCGCAACGGCGTGACGAGCTGGGAGAGCGCGCTCGAAGCGACGACGGCGACGGCTCGGCGGGCCAGAAGATCTGCTGACGCAACGATGTCGCGCTGCACGCACGCCAGCAGCTCCGGGAAGCCGGACTCGGTGTTGAGCAGCTGGTCACCGGTCTTGGCCGCGCGGAGGCGGAGCGCACTCGACACGGGGATGAGCTTGGCCCGGACGCCGGCACGGGCGAGCAGGGCCTTGTTGCGCTCGACGACGCTGCGCCAGCTCGGCACCAGGTCGATCTTGGTGACGACCACGGTGACGTTCGGGCACGCCTCCATGACCTTCTTGAGCAGCGTCATCTCCGCCGAGGTCAGCTCGCCGGTGGCGTCGGAGACCAGCAGCACGGCGTCGGCCTGCATCAGCGTCGCGAACGTGCTGGCGGTGTGAGCGGATCGGGTGTCACCCACTCCGGGGGTGTCGATCAGGACCAGGCCGCTGTCGAGCAGCGCGCGCGGAATGCCGATCTCGGCACGCACGACGTGCTGCGCGGTGGCCTGCTTCGTGACCTGCTCGATCGGCACCGCGATGCGCTCGGTGGGGGTGTGGAAGATCGACCCGCGAGCGGACGCGTTGCGGACCAGCGCGGCCGACGGGGTGTCGGCGTGCTGGACGAAAGTCGGCACAGTCGTCGTGATGTCGTCGCCCACCGCACACACAGGTGCGTTGAGCAGCGCGTTGACGAGCTGGCTCTTGCCTTGCTTGGACTCGCCGACGACGAGAACGCGCAACTTGGGGTCGAGTTGCTGAGCCCGCTTCTCCCGCAGCCGGGCCTCCAGATCGGGCCTCCGGTGCGTGATGCAGGCCCCGATCGTCTCGTCGAGCACGTCAAGCCAGGGCGGTGCCATCACCTGACTCATAGTGCCGTGTTCACCCCCTTGGGTGAAAGCCTCGAACGCAAGACCGGTTCCGTTCGGGTGAGACCGGGCTGCTCGGAGAGGCGGTGACGTTGCTCACCGCGCGAGCCGATGATGGTGGCTTTAACGGTGTTTTACCTGGTGAGACGACGAACCGGCCCTGTCGGATGAGACAGGGCCGGTCCGCGATGGGTCAGGTGGTTCAGCCGAGCAGGCCGCCGAGGTCCGCCACGTCGTGGACGACGGGCAGGTCGTGCGTGACACCGGTGACGGTGCCGAGCACGTTGCCGACGCCCGCGTGGTCGACCAGGCCGGTCGCGGTGTCCGTGACGCCGGTGGCGGTGTCGACGACGCCCGACGCGGTGTGCTCGACGCCGCTGACGGCCTCGGGGACGCGCACGTCGAGGTTGCCGTGGGACAGGCCGTCGAGGCCGCCGATGTTCGCGAGGTTGCCCAGGGAGGCGTCGCCGCCGCCGAGCACGCCCAGGGCGTCGTGGCCGAGGCCCGTCACGCCGGTCAGGTTGCCGAGGATGCCGTCGACACCGGGAACGGTGTGGGTGACGGTGCCCAGCGTGCCGTCGACCGTGCCGGTCGCGGTGTCGGCCACGTCGAGGACGGTGCCGGCGACCGGGGAGGCGGTCTGGTCGAGCACGGAGGTCACGTCGCTCACGGCGGAGAAGTCACCGGCGAGGTTGACCTCACCCGTGCCGAAGATGTTGGCGGTGTTGGTGCCGGCCAGCACCGACATGCCGTTGCCGTCGGCCGCGAGCAGGCCGGCGGAGGACGACGTGATGTCGCCGAGGGACACGCCCGACGAGGTCAGCTGAGACGCGACGGCCTGCAGCTGGCTGATGGCGCCGAGCGGGCCGTCCGCGAGGACGTCCTGCGGGAGACCGGAGAAGGCCACGCTGTCGATGGCGGGCAGGCCAGCGGGCGTGGCGGGCAGCAGGTCGATCACCAGCGGGATGACTTCCTGCACGTCGACGGCCGTGATGTCGGCCAGGCCAGCCTGCTCCAAGGTGCCCTGGGCGTCGGTCGCGAACGCGTCCTTGAGGACCGGGTCGCTGAGGAGGTTGAGCACGAAGTCGTGGAGGGTGCTGGTCGACTCGATCATCTGAAGGACTCTTCTCCTTGAAGCACGTATCAATTGGTGTGCCGAAAAGCTATGAGAGCGGGGCCATCCCCAACATCGGGGATCACTCCCAGTAGATCCCCGTTCCCCAATGGGGTGACGCTCGTTGACCCCCTAGGGGATTAGGGGCACCGCTTGAGCGCCTCTCGTTCACCCGTGTAGGTACTGGTCGCTACTGCGAACAGGTGAGGGAAGAGACTTGGCGTACGTACTCGGAGTCGATGTCGGGACCACCCGCACGACTGCTGCCGTGTGCCGTCTCGACGGTGCCCGGGATGCCGAGATCGCCCTGGTCGTGCCGTCGTTTCTACAGCTCACGGACGCCGGCACGTTCTCGGTCGGCGAGTTCGACGTGGCCGGCTGGACGGCCACGGGTTTCCTGCGCAGAGTCGGTGACGCGGTGCCGTTCTCGCTGGGTCCGGAGACGTGCCCGGCCGAGGAGCTCGCCGCGTTGCTGATCATGTGGGTCATCGGCGAGGTGGTCGCCCGAGAGGGTGAACAGCCCCGTCACGTGGCCATCAGTCACCCGGCCGGGTGGGGCCCCTATCGCCGTGGCCAGCTCTACGGCGCGTTGCGAGCCGTTGGCGTCCACGACGTGACGCTCGTGCCGGAACCGTTGGCGGCCGCGGAGAACCACGCCGTGCGCGCTCGCGTGGTGCCGGACTCGTCGTTGGCCGTGTTCTCGCTGGGCAGCCACGCGTTCTCCGCGTCGGTTGTCCGGCGGTCGCAGTCGCGGACGTTCGAGCTGGTCAACCACGTCGAGGGCATCGACCACCACACCGGCGGCGACTTCGACGACCTGCTCGGCGCGCTGGTGCGCGGCCGTCTCGGCAAGGACGGCGTCGTGTCGGCCGCCGAGTGCGAGGCGGCGAAGCGGGCGTTCGGCCCGTCGGTGGTCGTTGGTGGTGTGGAGATCACCCGCGACGAGTTCGTCGAGGAGATCAGGCCGTCGGTGGACCACCTGGTCTGCACTTTCGTTCGTGCCGTCGGCGCGGTTCAGCCGGACGCGGTGCTGCTGGTGGGCGGTGGCTGCCGGATGCAGGTGATCGGCGACTCGCTGTCCGCCGCGGTCGACTGCCGCGTGCTGGCCGAGGCCGCGCCGGAGCACTCGGTCGCGAAGGGCGCCGCCGTGGCCGCGCGCCTGGTCGTGCTGGGACCCGAAGCCGAGCCGGAAGCGTTCGAGACCTCGGTTCTGGTGCACACCCGCGAGGCGTCGCTGCGGTTCCCGGTCGGCGAGATCACCCGCCCCGAGGACGAGGAGTTCACCGCGCCCCCGCCCCGCCCGCCGGTGGACGTCTCCCCGCTGGAACTGCCCCCGCGCCGGGTGAAGCGCGTGGCGAGCGCACTGAATCCGGTCGGCAGGCGCTCCAGTTCGCGTTCTGAGAAGTCCGACAAATACGACGACGATGAGGACGGCCGTTGAGCGTGACCACGCGAGCCAGGTTGGTGCTGGACGCTTCCGCACGAGGTGTCCTCGACCGGATCAACGACGCTGCCGAGGGATCTCGCCTGCGCGTTGTCGTTGTGGCGCCTGGTGGTTACGGCAAGACAGCGTTGTTGGAGGAGATCACCAACTCGGCTGTGCGCGTGGTCGACGACGCTCATCTGCTCGATGACGCTGCTCTGCGTGCTTTGGCCGCTGAGCCGTTGCTGGTGGTGGCGTACCGGCCTTGGCCGCGGCGAGCCGTGCTGGCCGAGCTGACCCGTGGTGCTGTTGTCGTGCCGCTGGCGCCGTTTTCACGTGAGCAGGTCCGGGAGTTGCTGCACGCGCCGAAGCCGGTCGTGGACTTCGTGTTCGCGCAGACCGGTGGCGTGCCCGGGTTGGTCACCGCTCTTGGCGCTGTTTCCGAGGTTTCCACCGAGGTGCTGAACGGGTTTCGTTCCGAGCTCGACTGGCTGGATCCGGATCTGCAGAAGTTCCTGCTGGCCGCCGAGGCCGGCGCGGCTCAGCGGCTGGACCTGCTGTCAGCGTTGCTGGACAAGGATTTCGACGAGGTCAGCGACATCATCGAGGCCGCTCGGGCCACCGGGATGCTGGCCGAGGACGGCACTCTGCTGCCGTTGGCGCATCGGGCTGTCGGGGCGTTGACGCGGGCTGAGCGGCGGATCGCGGTTCGGCAGAAGCTGGCGCAGCTGCAGCTCGAACGCGGTGGGCCGGTTCTGGAGCTGGTGCGGCCGTTGCTGGACACCGGAATCGGTGGGCCGGTGTTCGCGGCTGCTGCTCGTGAGGCGTTGTCCTCGGATCCTGCGTTGGCCGCGCGGTTGTTCAAGGCTTCTACCGGTGGTGGGGCGGCTTCCGCGGAGACCGCTGCCGCTTGGGCCACGGCTTCGGCGATGGCCGGGGATCTTGATTCCGCTCTGCGGCTGGCTGATCAGGTGATCAGTGCCGCCGACACGCCTCATCGGCGTACGGCTGCCGAGGTCGCGGCGGTGGCGTTGGCTCACCGCGGGCAGCTGGCTCGGAGCACCGAGCTCTTCCGGTGGGCTGCGACGCCTTATGCGGCCGCGTTCGCCGGGATCGGGCTGATCGGGACCGGGCACCGGTTCGAGGAGACGCCGCCGCAGCCGCCGACGATGCTCGGCGGGGCTGCTTCCCTGATGTTGCAGGGAGTTCGGCAGTCGGTTTCCGGGGCGGAGACCGCTGCTCTGTCGACCTTGGTGCGGGCCTCTTCCATGCTCGAACCCGCCGGTGGTGCGGTGTTGCTGCCGGACTCGCCGGCTGCTCTGGCCGCGTTGGTCGCGGTGCACTGCGGTGAGCCGAACGTGGCCGAGTCCGTGCTGGACCGGGCTGTCGAGTGCTCGACCGGTGGTGTGCTGATGTCGGTGCGGCACCGGTTGTTGCAGTCGTGGCTGCACATGCTGCGGGGCAATCTGGCGGTGGCTCGTGAAGGGCTGATGTCGGTGCGCGGGGCGTTCGAGCCTCGTGACTGGATCTTTGCTGTGGCGCTTGAGGTCGGGGTGGCTCGGCGCAACAGTGTTCTGGCTACGTTGCGGCGTACTTGGGAGCAGGCTTGTGAAGCCGTGCTCCGGCATCCGGTGGATCTCTTTTCGTTGTTGCCGTTGGGGGAGTTCGCTGCGGCTGCGGCTCGGTTGAGGGATCAGGAGCGGTTGGCGCCGCACTTGGCTCAGGCTCAGGCCCTGTTGCGCGGCTTGGGGAATCCGCCGTTGTGGACGACTCAGCTGCATTGGGCGCTGTTGCACGCGGCGATCATCGATGAGGATTCCGCCGCGGCTGAGTCTCATGCTGCCGCGTTGGCGGTCAATCGGGAGTACTCGCGGTACTGCGCGATCTTGTCGGCTGCGGCTGAGTCCTGGCTGGATGTGGTTGCCGGGAAGGTCGATGCTGATCGGGTCGAGGAGGCTGCGCGGAGTTTGCACGCCGTGGGGCTTTGGTGGGATGCGGCTCGGCTGGCTGGGCAGGCTGCTATCCGGACCGCTGATCGGCAGGCCATGGTCCGGTTGCTGGACTGTGCTCGGTTGTTGCAGGGGAGGGCGGTTTCCTCACGGCGGGGGGCCGGGGGTGCCGACGGGGAATCGCCTGTCGTGGTCGAGGACGCCGGGAAGTTGAGTGACCGGGAGAGGGAGGTTGCCCGGCTGGTTCTGGAGGGGATGACCTATCGGCAGGTCGGGGATCGGTTGTTCATCTCCGCCAAGACTGTCGAGCACCACATGGCCCGGATGAGGCAGAGGCTGGGGAGTACTTCCCGGTCGGATCTGCTGGCTCAGTTGCGGCACATCGTCGGGTCTTGAGGCGTCCGCAAGTACGCCAACTCAACATCAACAGGCTCGTAACCGCACCCAACTCGCCGGCACTGCTGCTCCACCCGCTGAGCGCTGGCCGTTCGCCGCTGGGGTGGGGCCGGTTGGCGCGTGTGAGGCGGTTGTGGGGTGGGGGGTGGGCAGGTGCGTGACAAAATTGCTCCGATCGAGCGAGTAAAGCTGTAACGCTGCGAGATCTCTGTACGCCCGTTGGGGCGAAGAGGGTCGCGTATGAGGTCGGTGTGGTTTGCTGGCGGTAGGCTTCCGCACCGTTGCTCGCCGAGCAGGTCAGGTGGATGATTTGCCGAGCCAGGACGACGCGAGATCGTCACGCCCGCTGGGACGTGACGAGTTGGCGCGCGACTGGGCGTTCAAGGTCAGTCGAACGGCGTACATACCGTTGTCGGCGGTCAGGCTCACTGAAGAGCTGCGTGAGCTGCTGAACTTGGTGGCTGAGGCGTTGGCGCAGGATCCTGACGTTGCCTCCCAGGTTGGTGTTCGCCTGGTCGAGATGCATTGCGTCGGGGCTGAGAGTCTGCGGAAGTCCGTTGAGGTGCTGGCTGCGTTCGTGGCGCAGGAGGGTGCCGATGCGCAGACCGCGGCGCTGGTCATCGGTGCTGTGGCTGCCGCGTACACGGGGGCCATTCAGGCGTTCGTGCTGGAGCAGCAGGAGAGTGTCAGCCAGGCGTTGCTGAGGGCCAACAGGGTTGTGCAGCTGGACTTGCGGGCCAGTGAAGAGAGATTTGAGGACATCTTCGCGCACTCGTCGACCGGCATCGCGATGGTGAGCTTGGACGGCGAGCTGGAGCGGGCCAACGAGGCGTTGTGCAACATCCTGAGGCGGGAAGATGTTGCCGGGATGACGCTGACGGACCTGATCGCGCCCGCGGATCTGCCGTTGATCAAAGATGCGTTGGCGAGCTTGAAGTTCGGCCGGCTGCGGCGGGTTGAGGAGCGGCCCCGGTTGATCGACCGGGATGGGGAGCACTTCCGGGTGTTGCTCGCGGCGACTGTGCAGAAGGACGCTGAGGACAACCCGAAGCACTTCGTGGTGATGATCGATGACGACAGCCAGCTGACGTTGCTGGGTGGGCGGTTGCAGTACCAGTCGCTGCACGATGCGTTGACCGGGTTGCCGAACCGGCAATATCTGACGACGCGGCTGGAGTCGTTGTTGCACAGCGACATCGAGCACGGGGTGACGCTGTACCACCTGGATCTGGACGCGTTCGCGGTGATCACGGACGGGCTTGGGCGGGAGACCGGCGACAGGGTGTTGCAGCTGGTGGCGGAGCGGTTGAGCTCTGTGTTCGCCAGTGAGAAGGCGATGGTGGCGCGGCTCGAGGGGGACGAGTTCGCGGTGCTCGTGGAGAACGGGCCCGAGACGCCGGACGTGGACTCGACGATTCGGACCATTGAGCACGAGCTTGCTGAGCCGGTCTACTTCGGTGAGCACGGGATCGCGGTGTCGGCGAGCATCGGCGTGCTGCCGCGGTTGCATCCTGGAGGCAATCCCGCTGAGGTGCTGCGGGCGTCGGACATGACGTTGCGGCGGGCCAAGCGGAGTGGGCGCAGGCAGTGGGGGCTGCATGACGCGACGCAGGACAAGCGGGAGCAGGACGAGTTCGCGCTCGCCGCGGTGATGCCGGGGGCGTGGGAGAACGGCGAGATCGAGGTCGTGTTCAATCCCGTGATGAGGCTCGACGGGGCGGCGCGGGTGTGTGTCGAGGCCGAGCTGAACTGGCGGCATCGCGATGTCGGGCTGATCGCGCACGAGAAGTGCGTGTCGATGGCCGAGCACACCGGGTTGATGTTGCCGTTGGGCGAGTGGATGTTGCGCAGCGCTGCCGAGGCGGCGTGTGTGCACGACGAGTTGCTTGCGGTGTGCCTCACCGAGAGCATGGCAAACAGTCCGGACCTGGTGCGGGACGTGCGACGGGTGCTCGCGGACACCGGGTTGCCCGCTGGGCGGTTGTTGCTCGGGTTCCCGGTGCACGTGCTGGCATCCGAGGACAGCGAGGCCGCTGACAACCTGGATCTGTTGTCGGACATGGGGATTCACATCGGCGCGCGCGACTTCAAGGGGTCGACGGCCGAGATCGAGCTGGTGCGCTCGCTCGGCGTGAGGGCCGTGCGGATCAAGGGGCGTTGCCAGAAGCCCGATCAGCTGGTGTCGCACGTGCTCAGCGACCTCGTCGGGTTCGTGCACGAGGCCGGTGGGCTCGTCGTGATCGACTCGGTCGAGGACGCTGAGCAGCGGGACTGGTGGAATGAGCTCGGCGCCGACGCGGGGGTCGGGCCGGTGTTCTGCGTGGAGCCGACTACTGAGTGGCCCGACGCGGGCTGAGGTGCACGAGGATCAGCGCGAAGCCCGCGATGGTGACCATGCGCAGGGCGGCGGTGATGCCGTTCCAGTCCTTCGACTGCCACATCGCGAACCACTCGCCGCCGACGGTGATGAAGCCACCGAGGAACAGGGCCACGATCATCAGCAGGCCGGCGGACGCGAACTTGCGCGCGCTGTCCTCGCGGTCGCGGATGTAGGCGATGGTGCCCGCGGTCAGCAGGACCGCCGAGATCGCCTCCCAGACGATGATCGCGACGTAGACGATCGTGACCGCGGCGGGGCTGGTGATGGCCCGCCACTTCAGCTCTTTGCCGAACGTGGTGTCCATCGAGAGGACGTGCTTCACGAACGCTTCGTTCGTGCCGTAGTCCGTGATGTTGCCGAGCACCACGAGAAGCATGTTGAGAGCGATGAACCCGACGGTCACCGCCACAACCGCGCGCAAGCTGCCGACCCGAGCAAGTAGACGCATGGCGCGGACAGTAACCGATGAGATGCGGTCAGTGAGTCGTGTTGGATCTTCTCTCATTCGCTGGACGTGTTCGACGGGGTCAGCAGGGGTTCTGGAACTCCACCTGGGGCAGCCGGGACTGCCACAGTTGCTCGGTCAGCGCCCCTCGTGATGCCGCGCAGACGCGCTCGGCCTCGTGCGCGACGTCGAGGTCCCACAGCCGCAGCACGCCGTCGCCGGAATTGATCATCAGCACCCGGCTGTCCGGTCTGAAGTGGACGAACGGCTCGGCTCCCGAGGCGAGCGCCATCGGCTGGCCCAGCGCGGTCGCCTCGGCGGGATTGCCGATGTCCCACAACCGGAACGTCTTGTCCGAACTGCCGCTCGCCAGCGTCTTCCCGTCCGGGGTGACCGAGAGCGAGCTGACCTGCTGGGTCTGCCCGGTGAGCACGCTGAGCGCCACGGGCTTCTCCCGATCGCGCACGTCGAAGAGCCGGATCGCCTTGTCGGTTCCGCCGCTGATCAGCGTCTTGCCGTCCGGGGTGTAGACGACGCGTTGCACGGGCTCGTGGTGGTCCTCCACCGGCTTGCCCAGCAGCCGCGGTTTGGTCAGGTCGGCCATGTCCCACAGCCGGAACGTGCGGTCGCTGCTCGCGGTCACCATGGTCTTGCCGTCCGGGCTGAACGTCACGTCGTTGATGTACCCGTCGTGCCCCGTCAGCGGGCCGCCCAGCTGGACGGGGTGCGCTGGATCGCTGACGTTCCACACCCGCACCGACTTGTCGTCGTTGCCGGTCACCATCGTCCTGCCGTCGGGTGAGAACGCGAGCGGGTTGGTGAACCTGGTCGTGACCGCGATCGGCGTGCCCAGCGGCACGATGTGCGCCGGATCGCTGATGTCCCACAGCCGCACCGCCCCGTCACCGGTGGCGGTGCCGAGAACCTTGTTGTCCTGCGTGAGCTTCACCTTGATCGCGGTCCGGTCCGGGCCGACCTGAGCCGTTCCGGCGGGCTTGAGGGCGAACGGGTCCGTGTTGTCCCACAGCCGAGCCGTGCCGGCGCCGTAGCCGCTCACGAGCAGCTTCCCGTCCGCGCTGAACGCGGGAGGTCCCACGTTCGAGACGGGAATCGGCACCGTGTTCTGCGGCAACGACCACAGCCGCACCGAGTTCTCGCCCGCCCCGGTCGCGAGGGTGCGCCCGTCCGGGGTGAAGCCGACCGCGAACACACCGCCGCTGGGTGCCGCGAGCGGTTTGCCGAACTGGTTCGCGTTGGGCGGGTCGGTGACGTTCCACAGCCGGGCGGTGGCGTCCGACGCGCCGCTCGCCAGCAGGTGGCCGTCGGGGCTGAACTTCACCGACCACACCCCGGCGGTGTGGCCGGCCAGCGCGTCGCCGACCGGGCTCTGCGTGGCCGGGTCCCACAGCCGCACGGTGTTGTCGTCGCTGCCGGACGCGAGGAGCTTGCCGTCCGGGCTGAACGTCACCGAGTGCACGCCGTTGGTGTGGCCGGTGAGCGGCTTGCCGATCATGGTCCTGGTCGCCACGTCCCAGAGCCGGATGGTCTGGTCGTCGCCGGACGTGGCGAGCGTCCTGCCGTCGGGGGAGAAGGCGAGGGTCCTGACCGCCGCCGTGGCGCCGCGCAGTGGTTCGCCGAGCGGTGTCGGGTTCGCGGGATCGCCGACGTTCCACAGCCGCGCGGTCTTGTCCTCGTTCGCCGCGGCGAGGGTCTTGCCGTCCGGGCTGAACTCCAGCAGGTAGCTGGTGCCGTTGCCGGTCTCGATGGTGTGGAGGAGCTTCGGGCTGGCCCTGTCGGCGATGTCCCAGAGCTTGATCGTCTTGTCGTTGCCGGTGGTGGCGAGCACCTTGTCGTCGGGGGAGAACACCGCCGACGTGAGCCAGTCCTTGTGGCCGGTGATCACGGCTAGCGGCTTCGGGTTCGAGCGGTCGCGCACGTCCCACAGGCGCGCGGTGCGGTCGTAGCTCGCGGTCGCGAGGACCGTGCCGTCCTTGGTGAACGACGTCAGGTACACCGCGCCGGTGTGCCCCTTCAGCGGCACGGACAGCGGGGTCTGCTGGTTCGCGACCAGCTTGGACGCCACGTCCTGGTCGTCGGGCCGCATCCGGTGGGCGGCGAGCAGCATCTGGGCGGCCAGCGACGGGTCCGTGTCGGTGATCCGGTCCGCCTCGGCCACGACCTGGCGGAACACCGCGTCGTTGCGCTGCCGCACCGCGATCACCGCGGCGCCGGCCGCGATCAGCGCGAACACCACCACGAGCGAGACCGCGCTGCGGCGCAGCCAGGTGCTCTTGCGGTGCTGGCGTTCGGAGGCCTGCACGAACTCCTTCGCGAGCGTGGTGACCTGCTGCTGCCGCGCGCCTTCCAGCCGTGCGCCGCGGTAGAGCAACGACGAGTCGCGTTCGGTCGAGGCCCACGTCGCCGCGTCCTCCTCCAGCCGCTGCCGGGCGAGGTTGCCGGCGCGGTCCTCGTCGATCCAGCTGCGCAGCCGGGGCCAGGCGTGCAGCAACGCCTCGTGCGTGATCTCCACGCTTCCGGAGTCGACCGTGATCAGGCGGGCGCGGGTGAGGACCTCGAGCGCGCGTTCCGTGGCAGTGAGGTTCGCGGCCGCTTCGAGCAGGTTGTGGCGGCTCGAGCGGCGGCGGGTGTCCTGGGTGTCGTCACCGACCCGGACCAGGCGCAGGAGCAGCTGCCGACCGGCCGCCTGACCGGATTCGTCGAGGTCGGACCAGGCGCGTTCGGCCGTGGTGGCGACGGCGCCCTGGATGCCGCCCGCGGCCCGGTAGCCGGCGATCGTGAGCCTGCCCGCCTGCCTGCGCTGCCACGTGACCAGCAGGGCGTGGCTGAGCAGTGGGAGCGCGCCCGCGTCGTAGGCGTCCTTGCCGCGGCGGTTGTGCGCGCCGAGGTCGCGCAGCATGAGGTCGACGAGGCCCGGTTCGAGCTGCAGACCGGCGGCCTTGGCCGGGTTCGCCACCGCGTCGCGCACCTCGGCGGACGACATCGCGCCGAGCACCATCTGGCGGTTCTGCAGGGCCTCGGCGAGCTCGGGGAAGTCGAGGCAGCGGGCGTAGAAGTCGGCCCGCACGCCCAGAACGACCGACGTCTTCTCCGCGGCCGCGTGCAGGGCCTGCACGAAGATCCGCAGCCGGTTCTCGTCGCCGCCGAGGGTGAACGCCTCCTCGAACTGGTCGACGACCAGCACCCTGTTGCCGACCGCGAGCTGCACCTCGTGCGCGAACTCGACCAGCACCTCGGAGTCGACGGCGGCCTCGAGCGTGATGATCAGATCAGGCACCTGGAGCGCCAGCTCCTTGAGCGGATCGGTGCCGGGAGAAATGATGATGGCGTCTTTGCCGAGGCGGGGGAGGACACCGGCCTTCATCAAACTCGACTTGCCGGCACCGGACGCGCCGACGAGCATCGTGATGCCGTTCTCGTTGATTCTGGCGAGAAGGGTGTTCGTCGCCCTTTCCCGGCCGAAGAACCAATTCGCGTCCCGCGGGCCGAATGCGCTCAAACCCATGTACGGGCAGACCGCGCTGTCTTCCTGCGGGGGTGTGTCCGTTTCCGTGACCGGGCTCGCGAGCGCCTCTTCCCAGAGGGTGCGCCACGCGTCCAGGTCGTACAGCCCGTCGATCGCCGGCTGGGGCTTCCGCTTGCGCGCCTCGCCGACGAGGATCTCCAGCACGGCGCTCAGCCCGCTGAACCTGGCGGGGACGTTGCGCCCTCGCCGCCAGTCGCTGACGCGCTGAGCCGGTACGCGAACCGGTCTGCCCTGCTCGTCCGTTCGGCGGGCACGAGCGACCGACTCCGTGACCCGCTTCAGGGGTGGGTCACCTGCCTCCGCGTAGAGCAGCGCGAAGCGCTCCGCGAAGACGCCACGGGGTCCCAAGCGGCCTCCACCTCGTCCGGACCGGAAAACGTGGACCGCCCGTCTGAGCTGCGGCGCACGCACCGGACGGGCTGTCTTCCGCCCACCCTAACGAGGTGGTCTGACAACCTCGACCGCACGTCCTTCACGAGACAGGGGAGACCGTCAAAGTGGCAGTGACGAACTGGGGCGAGGTTTCCACGGCTGAGGAGCACTGGGGGTCTCCTCAGCCGTGGCCCTGGCCAAGCGAATGGCAGGGTGCGGCCTGCTAGATCAGGCTGCCTTCCACAGCGCATCCGCTTCTGGTTGCTTGGGCTGAACCCTGTTCGGATCAGGCAGGTACGTTTCCGTCGGCAGCGTCACGTAGGTGATGCTCTCCGGTTTCAACGCGGTGAGTTTTCCCGCGAGGTCCGCCAATTTCGAGATCGAGCCGATTTCCTCGTCCGTCACGATCGACTTCGTCAGCGCATCGGCCAGCTGGAACGTTTTCTGCGGGCTCGCGAGCCAGTTCTCGTTGGCGATCTTCTCGCTGAGCGCCCGCATGAACAGCTGCTGGTTCTTGATGCGGTTCAGGTCGCTGCCGTCACCGATGCTGTAGCGCGTCCTCACGAATGCGAGCGCCTGCGTCCCGTCGAGCTTGGTGGGCCCGGCCGGCACGTGCAGCCCGCTCTTCTCGTCGTCGATCGGCTCCGGGACGTTGATGTCGATGCCGCCGAGCCGGTCGATGACGTCGCGGAAGCCGTTGAAGTCGATCTGGACGAAGTGGTCGATCCGGATGCCGCTCATCTGCTCGACCGTGGCCACCGTGCACGCCGCGCCGCCGGTGGAGAAGGCGCTGTTGAACATGGCGAGGGACGCGGGCGGGTGGGTGCCGCACCTCGGCCGCGGGACCATCGTGTCGCGCGGGATGCTGACGACCCGGGCCTGGTCACCAGCGGCGTTGAGCTGCACGACCATGGCGGTGTCGGACCGCCCGTCGTCCTTGCCGATCAGGAGGATGTTGAGCGGGCGGCCAGGCGTCGACGGAGGCCTGGCGTTTCCGATCTCCTTGGTGAGATCGACGGTCTTGAGATTGCTCTCGAGCCGCCAGTAGGAACCCCCGACCACGACGCCCGCCGTGATGACCACGGCGGCCCCCGAGACCGCGAGCCATCGTTTCAAGTGGACGTTCATACCTCTGACGGTCCCGGCTGTTTGTCCGGATCCCGTCGGCGGTTTGTCATGGTTGTGTCACAGCGTGCCTCAGCTGGTCGAGGAAGATCTTGTTCTGGGCTGTGACGGCGTACTTGGCCTTCGTGCGTTCGGTGGCGATGTCCCGGCCGAACGGGCTGCCCTCGGCGAGGAACCGCTGGTCGGCCACGAGCGCGCCGCGGGTGTAGCGGCCGGTGAGCTCGATGGCGAACCGGTCGTGCGCGTACGTGGCCAGGTCCGGGTCGAGCATGATCGCGGCGGCGAGCGGGTCGTGCGGGACGAAGCCGGTCTTGCCGAGGAAGCTGCCGTAGAAGTCGGCGTAGAAGCCGAGGATCTTCCTGGCGTAGTTCGTTTCGGGAAGGGCCTCGAGCCACTCGCCAGGTGCGTGGCTGGCCATCGTGACGTCGAGGCCGACGATCGTCAGGTCCTCGAAACCCGCCTGCAGCACGAGATCGGCTGCTTCCGGGTCGTGCCAGAAGTTGGCCTCGGCGTAGCTCGTGATGTTGCCCGGCACGTTGAGCGCGCCGCCCATGACGACGACCTTGCCGATGAGGCGGGGGAGGTGCGGCTCGATCTGCAGCGCCAGGGCGACGTTGGTGAGCGGGCCGATGGCGAGCAGGTTGAGTTGTCCGGGGTTCGCCCTGGCCAGGCGTGCGAGCTGCTCGGCGGCGCTTTCGTTCGTGTGTGCCGTGGTGGGGTCGTCGCCGGCGTGACCGCCCAGGCCGTCCGCGCCGTGGACGTCCTCGGCGGTCATGAGCGGTTGCGCGAGCGGCCTGGCGGCACCTTTCGCCACTGGGGCCTTGATGCCGAGGCGTTCGGTGAGCCTCAGGGCGTTGGCCGTGGCCTGCTCGACCGGCACGTTTCCGTGCACCGTGCCGATGGCGACAATTTCGGTGTCCGGCTGGGCGCGGAGGTAGTACAAAGCGAGGGCATCATCGATGCCGGGGTCCGCGTCGACGATGATCCGCATGCGCTCGATCATGCCATTGGGGGATGCCGTGACAGTCCGTCCAGCAGTCGTCGCCGACGCTCCTGCCGTTGCCTCGGTGCACGTCCAGACGTGGCAGGCCGCCTATCGCGGTCTGGTTCCGAATTCCGTGCTGGACGGGCTCTCCGTGGAAGAACGCACAGCCATGTGGGAGCGCGGCAT
>JAVXWK010001020.1:0-6330 GCA_032230575.1 Pseudonocardiales bacterium
GTTCACTCAACGGCACTTGGACCAGGCGGTTTCGGCGGCGAGCGCGGCCACCAGAACGATGACGGCGCCGAGCTCAGTTATCACAGCCAGTTCGATCGGAGTGCCAAAGCCAACCTCCTGCCACCCGAACAGGCCCCGTCCATAGCTGACGGCCAAGCCGCCGAGGGCGCCGGCCGCGACGGCGACGCCGACGAGCGCGGCGATCGCCGGTGCCAGCGCGACGGTGTAGTAGGGGTGCGTGATGCCGCTCATGAAGCTGAACACGAGACCGCTGACGAGCGTCCAGCCGCCCCAGATCACCAGCGCCGCACGGGTGCGGTCGGTGCGCGGGGCACGGCGGGTGAACCAGAGTCCGGCGACGAGGCCGATCAGCGCGGCGGGCAGCAGCCAGGAGATCTCCGGGCCCATGCTGGCGCCGAACAGACGGCCGATGCCGGTTTCGCCGCCGAAGCCGATGTTTCCGTTGCCGCCCATTCCGCCGCCGTCGCCACCGCCGCCGGGCCCGCCGCCTTCGTTGCCGAAGATGCGGCCGAGGCCGTTGTAGCCGATGGCCAGTTCCCACAAGGAGTTGTTGGTGGATCCGCCGATGTAGGGGCGGCTGTCCGCGGGCCACAGTTCGACGAGCGCGATGTACCACCCGGCCGAGACGATCACGGCGAGGCCGGCGCCGAGCAGGTGCAGCAGCCGTTTCGGCAGCGAGGTGGGTGCGGCGATCAGGTAGGCCAGTGCGAGTGCGGGCAACACGAGGAAGCCCTGCAGCATTTTGGTGAGGAACGCGAAACCGATGGCCGAGCCCGCGAGTGCCAGCCACAGCGGACTGGCCTTCTCCAGCGCCCGCACCGTGCAGTACGCGGCCGCGGTCATCAGCAGCACCAGCAACGCGTCGGGCAGGTTGAACCGGAACATCAGCGTCGCCACGGGGGTCAGGGCGAGGGCCGCTCCGGCGAACAGCGCGGCACCGGGTCCGGACGTGCGCTTGACCGTCGCGTACAACAGTGCCACGGCCGCGACGCCTTCGAGGGCTTGCGGAGCGAGCACGGTCCAGCTGGAGAAGCCGAAGAGCTTCGCGAACAGGCCGCTGATCCACAGGAACGCGGGTGGTTTGTCGACGGTGATCGTGTTGCCGGGGTCGAGTGAGCCGAACAGCAAGGCCTTCCAGCTCTGGGAGGCCGCCTGCGTGGCGGCGGCGTAGAACTCGTTGCCGTAGCCGGACGCGGTGAGGTTCCACAAGTACAGCACGGCGGTTCCGGCGAGCAGGCCGAAGAACGCGAGGCGGTGCGCCAGGTCCGGGTTGAAACTCCGGCCTGCCCGGGACTCCGTGGCGGCCGCGGTCGCGGGGGTGAGTGTG
This sequence comes from Pseudonocardiales bacterium, assembly GCA_032230575.1. Lineage (GTDB taxonomy): Bacteria > Actinomycetota > Actinomycetes > Mycobacteriales > Pseudonocardiaceae > Lentzea. Next base: position 1,349 of record JAVXWK010001020.1, read on the forward strand.
GCGGTCATGCCGGGACCTTTCCGAGGTCGTAGATGGTCGTGCCGGCGACGGTCGTCGCGAGGTAGTGCTCGCCGACCCACTCGGCGATCTGGTGGGCGGAGTCGCTGCCGCTGTTACCGCGCATCATGGCGCTGTCGACGAAGTAGTGGATCTGTCCATTTCGGACCATTTCCTGGAACTGTTCGAGGGTCGGCGCGGGATCCGTGCCGTTGAACCCGCCCATCGCCATCACCGGCTGTCCGCCGGCGAGTTGCAGCCCGGCCGCGTTGTTGGAACCGATCGTCGCGGCGGCCCACTTGTAGCCGCTCGCGTTGTCCTGCAGAAGGGTGACGATCTGGGCGTCCGGTGTGGTCGCGTCGAGCAGTCCACCGGGACCGCCGCCGCGAGCGCCGCCCATCCGTCCGCTCGAGGGGCCGGCGGCCGGCAGCGCGCCGGTGTGCGGTGTGATCGCGGTGGCGAAGGAGTACGTGGCAGGGCCGAGCAACGCGGCGACGAGCGCGACCGGGATGGCCCAGCGCATCGACAGCACCAGCCCGACCGCCGCGATCACACCGGTCACGAGCACGGTCACCGCGACCGCCGGGGAGAACTCGTTGATCAGCAGGTAGCACTGCAGCGCACTCAGCCCGATGGAGCCGGAAAGCACTGCTGCCGCAACGGGTTCGTGCCGTCGTTGCCAGAGTTCCTCGGCGGCGATGCCGATGACGGCGGCGATCGCGGGTGCCAGCGCGACGGTGTAGTAGGGGTGGATGATCCCGTTCATGAAGCTGAAGACACCGGCGGTGACGACGAGCCAGCCGCCCCACAGGGCGAGCGCGGTGCGGGCACGGCCCTTCGTCAGCCACAGCCCGGCGATCAGCAGCACCAGGGCGGCGGGCAGCAGCCACGCGATCTGACCGCCCATCTCCGAGCCCAGCAGGCGGCTCCAGCCGGCCGACCCCCAGCCGCGGCCACCGCCGACGCTGCCGACCTCGTCGCCGGTGAGCCTGCCGAACCCGTTGTAGCCCAGGGTGAGTTCCAGGACGCTGTTCGTCTGCGACCCGCCGATGTAGGGCCGGTCCGGCGTCAGCTCGACGGCGACGATCCACCAGCCGCCCGCGACGATCATCGCGCCCAGTGCGCCGGTCAGGTGCAGCACACGTCTTCCGAGCGTCGCGGGTGCGGCGATCAGGTAGACCAGCGCGAACGCGGGCAGGACCAGGAACGCCTGCAGCATCTTGGTGAGGAAGCCGAAGCCCACGGCCACACCGGCGAGTGCGAGCCAGCCAGGGCTCGCGTGCTCGACCGCGCGGGTGACGCAGTAGGCGCCTGCGATCAGCAGCAGGACCAGCAGTGCGTCCGGGTTGTTGAAGCGGAACATCAGGACCGCGACCGGCGTGAGCGCGAGCACGGCGCCGGAGATCAGTGCGGCGGCGGGGGAGAACCAGCGGCGTATCGTCGCGTACAGCAGCCACACGCTGCCCACGCCCATCAACGCCTGCGGCACCAGGATGCTCCACGCGTTGACGCCGAACAGCCGCGCGGACAGCCCCATCACCCACAGCGAGGCGGGCGTCTTGTCGACGGTGATCGCGTTGGAGGCGTCCGAGGAGCCGAAGAACCACGCCTTCCAGCTCGTCGCACCGGCCTGGGCGGCGGCGGAGTAGTAGGCGTTGGCCCAGCCGGAGTCACCCAGCCGCCACAGGTAGAGCGCGCCGGTCGCGATGAGCAGCGCGGCCAGCGCCAGGCGTTCTCTTCTCATGACGACGAGAATCGCGGCTCACCCTGGGTCGATCGTGTGCTGTTGCTGTGAACGACCTGTGTGCGGCGCTGTGACGTTCAAAGACACGGTGAACGTGGTTCTGCCGGGCACACTGGCCACGGACACGTCACCGTTGTGCGCGCCGACCACGGCGGCCACGATCGACAGGCCCAGCCCGGTGCTGCCCGCGGCGCGGGACCGCGAACCGTCCCCGCGGGCGAACCGTTCGAAGACCTCCAGGCCGTGGGGAATGCCGGGGCCGTCATCCGTGACGGTCAGGTCGACCCGTCCGTTGTGGACGGCAAGGCCCGTGGTGACCGTTGTGCCCGGTGGGGTGTGCGTGCGGGCGTTGGACAGCAGGTTGCCGAGCACCTGGTGCAGCCGTTGGACATCGCCTGTGACCACCACCGGGTTCTCCGGGAGCGCGATCCGCCAGCGGTGGCCGGATCCTGCGATCCGGGCGTCACCGACGACGTCCAGTACCAGCCTGGAGAGGTCGACGTGCTCGCGTTCCAGCGGACGGCCGGCATCGAGCCTGGCCAGCAACAGCAGGTCGTCGACCAGGAACGTCATCCGCTTCGCCTCGGACTCCACACGGCTCATCGCGTGGGTGATCGGGGGCGGCACGTTGTGGCCTGAGCGCAGGATGAGCTCGGTGTACCCGCGGATCGCGGCGAGCGGCGTTCTCAGTTCGTGCGAGGCGTCCGCGACGAACTGACGCACGCGCGTTTCGTTGTCGTGTCTGGCTTTCAGTGCGTCGCTGACGTGCCTGAGCATCCTGTTCAGAGCCAGGCCGACCTTGCCGATCTCGGTGTGCGGATCGGTGTCCTCCTCCCGCACGCGTTCCGCGAGCGCCACTTCTCCTTCGTGCAGCGGAAGTTCGGAGACGCGGCTCGCGGTCTCGGCGACCCGCTCCAACGGCACCAACGCCCGCCGCACGATCACCCTGCCGGCCAAGGCCGCAGTGATGGCGCCGACGACGATGAGCGCCAGCAGCAGCCAGATCATGTTCCACAGAACATCGTCCACCGACGACGTCGACAGGCCCTTGATCTGCATCCGGCCGGTGACCACGCGGAACTCGCCGGCGTCGCCGAGGTCGACGGTCCGCAGGCCGCCCGGCAGGTTCGCCAGCGCGGTGATCTCGGTTTCGGCGAGCGGACGCGGCGCGGCGTCGTCCGGCTGCTCGATCGTGCCCGTGATCGACCCGTCCGGACGGATCACGGCGTTGATGCCGCGTGCGGGGCCGGAAGATCCCGGCGGCGGTTGCCTGAGCGTCATGACCTCGTGGTCGAGGTTGTCGCCCAGGATCTCGTGCAGAGCCAGCGCCGCGATCCCGCCTATCACCAGGCACAGCGCGGTCAGGAGTGCGATCTGACCGGAGATGAGCTTGGCACGGAGTGTGCTGGGCACCAGACTCGAGAACATAGCTCGCATCGTGAACACAGTTCCTGTGCATGAGCTGTGGGCGGCTCACAGGTTGTGCCCACTCCATTCACAGGATGGGCACAGACAAAGCCACCACGGTGGTTGGCATGACCGAAGAAAAGGCCCCAGAGTGGGGCGCAGCTGAGCCTCAGTCCACGCCGCGCGCGCCGTGGACCGCGAAGAAGACCATCGCCGCTGTGGCGATCGCGGTAGGCGTCACCGCTGCGGGCGGCGTCGCGATCTACGCCGCCAGTGGCACCGGCCAACGCAGCGAAGGGGCAGGCGGCCCCGGCGGCATGGGCGGCGCACCGCCGGACGGCGGCGGGCGCATGGGCTCCGCGTTCGGCTCCGTCACCCACGGCGAGTTCCAGAGCGGTCAGGTCACGTCGCTCTCCGACTCGTCGCTCGAGGTCAAGTCCACCGACGGGTACACGAAGACCTACGTGATCGACGCCGACACCGTGATGGAAGGCGTCGCGCAGGGCGACACGGTCACCGTGATCGCCGCGACCGAGGATGGGAAGACCGTGGCGTCAAGCGTTGTCGAGCCCGGTCAACGAGGCCAGGGGCAGCAGGGACAGCAACAGGCGCCGCCGACCAGGTAGCGCTCGATCACCGGCGACGCGTCCGGCGGATGAAGCCACACAGCCGGCGTACAGGTTCAGCACGGTCTGCTCGCGTCTTAGGACGGACGCCACGCGCCGCCTGACGACGTGGTTGATGCACTTGCCCGGAAAGCAATGCCTGGTGATGGTCTGGCACTTGGACGGCTTCACCAACACGCAGATCGCTCACCACCTGGTCATGGCCCGGCGACAGTGACATCGCACCTTCGGCACGCGAAGAACCGCATTCGCCGGTTACACACGGCTTCCAGTCGGCTCACCGCAGAGGTGATCAACGAGGGAGGTGCTCCGTCATGATGCAGGCTGAAGTCGAGAGGCCGCCGACGCGGCATTCACCGCGCTGGTGCAGTGGTAGGACAGCGAGCGGTGCCCTTCTCGCCTCTCGCTGCCAAATCGCGGCGCGTTGAACCTCAACGACATCGCTCGTCTGACCCCTGGGTCGAACGACTCGACCGGTTCCTGGTCTCTTGGTAGTGCGCGGCGTGCCCCCAGCAGAACCGCGTGTCCGTCCTCATAGGACGATTTCAGGGTCCGTCTGCGTTCTCGGTGGCCGAAGGAGTGGATCTTGGTTGACGGCGTAGCGAACGCCAATGCACTTGATCGTTCGTCAGGTGCGCTCAACTGCGGCGAAGGGACGCGTTTTTGCAGGTCAGCGGCCTGTGAACCCTGATTGGGGTCAAGGGGTCGCAGGTTCAGATCCTGTCGTCACGCCGGTCTGAATCAGCCCGCTGATTCTGGGTGAAACCCCAGGTCGGCGGGCTTTTTCATGCCCTCGAAACGATCTTCGCTTGATCATCATTCTTCTCCTGCTGGACCCCGGTGACGGCGACAACGCCTCGAACACCCAGGGTTCAGCCACCGCGCTATACGATGAACACGTGGCGGTGATCTTGGTGACGGGCATGTCCGGCACGGGGAAATCGACGGCATTGGGTCGGTTGGAACAGCGGGGATACCGGGTGGTGGACACCGACTTCGGGGAGTGGGTCGAAGACGTCCCGCGCCCCGATGGCGCCGGCATGGAGCCGCAGTGGCGGGAGGACCGGATCGACGCGCTGATCGCGGACCACGAACGTTCGGGTGAGCCGCTGTTCATCGCGGGCACGGTGTGGAACCAGGGGAGGTTCTACCCTCGGTTCAACGAGATCGTCCTGCTCAGCGCGCCGTTGGCGGTGATACTCGACCGC
>JAVXWK010001042.1:0-7253 GCA_032230575.1 Pseudonocardiales bacterium
CCTTGGTGAGCGCACGGTCGTGCTGAGGTCGCGCCAGTAACAGAAGTAGACCCTCCCCCCACGGTGCCCGGCCGGCTTCGGCCCCGTCGGCCGGGCGCCGCTCTCTTCACCGGGATTCTCTCTCCCGGTTTGCAAGGATGGTGTGCATGAGAAACGTCGTCGCTGCCGTTGCTCTCGCCGCTGCTGTGTCGGGAGCGCTTGCCGGCTGCTCGTCCGGCACGCAGTCCAGCGCGCCCGGATCCTCGTCCGGCTCGTCCGGCGGCGCGCCCACGACGGGCACGTCCGCACCCGGATCCTCCGGCGGGTCGAACCCGACCGCCGCCCCGGTGCAGCCTCCGGTCTCGATCTCGGAGGAGAAGCCGGTCGTGCCGCCCAACGTGACGCCGGTGGCCAAGGAGAAGGTCGACACGACATCGTTGTCAGACACCTATCGCGACGAGGTCTACGTCTTCGGCGACGGTGCTGACGTCGAGGTCTTCGGCGTGGGCGGAGGCTGCAAGGAGGCCCGCGCCGAGGTGTCCGGCCAGTCCGCCGACCTCGTCCAGATCACGCTGGTCACGATCACCAAGCAGCCTCCGGGCACCGTGTGCACCCAGGAGATCCGTCAGGTGCCGCTGACCGTGCGCCTGGCCGCCCCGCTCGGCAACCGCCGCCTCGTCCTGGAGTCCCGCGAGGAGACCGGCTGATATATGGATCTTCAGCCGCGCGATCTGAAGTTCGGTGATCGCGTACTGCGTGTATACGACGTCGGCGACGGTATACCGGTCGTATGGCACCACGGCACGCCCAACATCGGCCTGCCTCCAGAACCGCTGTTCCGCCGAGGCGTCCGCTGGATCTCCTACGACCGCCCCGGCTACGGCGGCTCGACCTCTGTCGGCGATCGTCCGGTCGGGTCGGCGGCCACTGATATATCGCATATCGCCGACGCCCTGGGCATTTCACAGTTCGCGGTCTTCGGCCACTCCGGCGGCGCACCGCATGCCCTCGCGTGCGCCGCCCTGTTGCCGGACCGCGTGACCGCCTGCGTCGCGGGAGCACCTCTCGCACCCTTCGACGCCGACGGCCTCGACTGGTTCGCCGGCATGGTCACCTCGGCCGAGGCGTCACTGCGCGCAGCGGCAGCCGGTCGCTCGGAGAAGGAGCGACACGAGGCATCCGGCGTCGAGTACGACATGGAGTTCTCCGAGGCCGACCTGGCCACCCTGAACGGCCGGTGGTCGTGGTTCGGCAAGGTCGTCGGCCCGGCGTTGGCCAACGGCCCGGCCCCGCTGATCGACGACGACCTCGCCTACGTCACCGCGTGGGGCTTCGACCCGGCGACCATCACCGCGCCGACCCTCCTGCTGCACGGCGACCGCGACCACATCAACCCGCCGGCGCACAGCCAGTGGCTGGCCACCCGCATCCCCAGCGCGAAGCTCCGCCTGGCCCCAGGCGACGGCCACATATCAGTTCTGGATCATGCCGAGTCGGCTCTCGACTGGCTGCTGGCCCGCTAGGAACTCCACGCGGTTGCCGACCCCGTCGAACGTGTGGAACCGGCGCCGCCCCGGAATCTCCGCCGGATCGGCCCACACCACAGCGTGCCCCGCCGCCTCAACCGCCTTGGCGACGTCGTCGACATCGACGAGGAACGCGGGATGAGCCTTCCGCGCGGGCCGGAAGTCCTCCTCGACGCCCACGTGCACCTCGCCACCGCCAGGCACCTCGAACCAGCACCCACCCCGAGCGGCGAGCAACGGCGGCTTCGGCAGCTCGACCCACCCGAGCACCCCGCTGTAGAACGCCCGCTGCTCGTCCTCGGCACCCGCCGGACACGCCACCTGCACGTGATGAATCACCGCGACACCTCCCGGTCAATCACTACGTGACAACCGTACTGTTGGACCGAGAGGCGCCACTGCGGCGTTCCGGTCTTACGGCCAAGCCTCGTGCTCGGCGACGCCGTCACGGTTCAGGTGACGGGAACGCTGCACGTGTTCAGGTTCTGGCTTTGGCACACCTGGACCCGCTCGCATGGGGGTTCACTCAGATGGCCCAACACGTTGCGGGCCCCGTCGATGACTCGACGGGGCCCGGAACGTGTGCGAAGGGGACTAGTGGCGGAAGCTGATCTGGAGGGTCGGGGCGGACGTCTCGGCGAAGAAGTCGTTGCCCTTGTCGTCGACGACGACGAAGGCGGGGAAGTCCTCGACCTCGATCTTCCACACCGCTTCCATGCCGAGCTCGGGGTACTCGAGCACCTCGACCTTGCGGATGCAGTCCTGGGCCAGGCGGGCCGCCGGGCCGCCGATGGAGCCGAGGTAGAAGCCGCCGTGGGTGTTGCACGCGGAGGTGACCTGCTTGGAGCGGTTGCCCTTGGCGAGCATCACCAGTGAGCCGCCGGCCGCCTGGAACTGCTCGACGTAGGAGTCCATGCGGCCCGCGGTGGTCGGTCCGAACGAACCGGAGGCGTAGCCCTCGGGCGTCTTGGCCGGACCGGCGTAGTAGACCGGGTGGTCCTTGAGGTACTGCGGCATCTCCTCGCCGGCGTCGAGGCGTTCCTTGATCTTGGCGTGCGCGATGTCGCGGGCCACGACCAGCGGGCCGGTCAGCGAGACGCGGGTCTTCACCGGGAGCTTGGTGAGGACCTCGCGGATCTCCGCCATCGGACGCGTGAGGTCGATGCGGACGACCTCGTCGGACAGGTCCTCGCCCTCGATCTCGGGCAGGAACTGGGCCGGGTCGCGTTCCAGCTGCTCCAGGAACACGCCCTCGGGCGTGATGCGGGCCTTGGCTTGGCGGTCGGCCGAGCACGAGACCGCGACGCCGACCGGGAGGGAGGCGCCGTGCCGGGGCAGGCGGATGACGCGCACGTCGTGGCAGAAGTACTTGCCGCCGAACTGGGCACCGATGCCGAAGTTGCGGGTCAGCTCCAGGACCTGCTGCTCGAGGTCCTTGTCGCGGAACGCGTGGCCGGCCGCCGAACCCTCGGTGGGCAGGTTGTCGAGGTAGCGGGCCGAGGCCAGCTTCGCGACCTTGAGGTTCTGCTCGGCGGACAGGCCGCCGACGACGACCGCCAGGTGGTACGGCGGGCAGGCCGCGGTGCCGAGCGAGCGGAGCTTCTCGTCGAGGAAGGAGGCGAGGCGCTTCGGGTTCAGCACCGCCTTCGTCTCCTGGTAGAGGAACGTCTTGTTCGCGCTACCGCCACCCTTGGCCATGAACAGGAACTCGTAGACGGGCTCCTGGCCGGGCTTGTGGAAGACCTCGATCTGCGCGGGCAGGTTCGTGCCGGTGTTCTTCTCGTCCCAGAACGTCACGGGAGCCATCTGCGAGTAGCGCAGGTTGAGCTCCTGGTAGGCCTCGAAGACGCCGCGGGCGAGGGCCTTCTCGTCGTCGCCGCCGGTCAGGACGGTCTCGGAGCGCTTGCCCATGATGATCGCCGTGCCGGTGTCCTGGCACATCGGCAGCACGCCGCCGGACGAGATCGCCGCGTTGCGCAGCAGGTCCATCGCGACGAAGCGGTCGTTGCCGGACGCCTCCGGGTCGTCGATGATCTTGCGCAGCTGGGCGAGGTGCGACGGGCGCAGCAGGTGCTGGATGTCGCGGATGGCTTCCTTCGCGAGCAGCGTCAGCGTCTCGGGGGCGATCTCCAGGAACTTGCGGTCACCGGCCTCGATCAGCTTCACCCCGTCGGAGGTGACGAGGCGGTACTCGGTCTCGGTGTCCTTCGCGAGCGGTAGGACGTCCGTGTACTCGAAAGTGGTGGGCACGATGTACACAACTCCAACGGTGTGCAGTTCGGATCAGAAAACCGTACCGCCATCAAAGGGACGCCTTGATGTGATCCCCGCCCACTGCGCTGTTCCGTACCCCACAAATACGGAAGGCCGGGGCGGCCCCCGGCCGTCCCGACCTTCCTTCGATGGCGACTGTCCCTGTCACGACATGAGGTGGAGGGCGTCGCGAAGCTTGGTAACGCCCGACCGTGCCGTGAGTTGAGTCACAAGTCAATACTGCCGGACGAGTGACGTCCGAACCGTGACTACGAGGCGTAGGCGCGCAACTTCGCGGCGCGTTCGCCCTGGCGCAGCTTGGACATGACCTCGCGCTCGATCTGGCGCACCCGCTCGCGCGAGAGCCCGAACCGCTTGCCGATCTGGTCCAGCGTGCGGGGCTGACCGTCCTCGAGGCCGTAGCGCAGCCGGATCACGGCCTGCTCGCGCGGTTCGAGGGTCGCCAGCACGCGGCGCAGGTCGTCCTGCAGCAGGCCGGAGATGACGGCGCTCTCGGCGTCGGTCGCGTCCGAGTCCTCGATGAAGTCACCGAGGGGAGCGTCCTCCTCCGCGCCGACCGGCATGTCCAGCGATACCGGGTCACGAGCGTGGTCGAGCAGGTCGGCGACCTTGTCGACGTTGAGGCCCGCTTCCTTCGCGAGCTCCTCGTTCGTCGCCTCGCGGCCGAGCGTCTGGTGCAGGTCGCGCTTGATCCGCGCGAGCTTGTTCACCTGCTCGACGAGGTGGACGGGGAGGCGGATGGTGCGGCCCTGGTCGGCCATGCCGCGGGTGATGGCCTGGCGGATCCACCACGTCGCGTACGTCGAGAACTTGAAGCCCTTGGTGTAGTCGAACTTCTCGACCGCGCGGATCAGGCCCAGGTTGCCTTCCTGGATCAGGTCCAGCAGCGGCATACCGCGGCCGGTGTAGCGCTTGGCCAGCGAGACGACGAGGCGCAGGTTGGCCTTGAGCAGGTGGTCCTTGGCGCGGCGGCCGTCGCGGACGAGTTCCCCCATCTCGTCGCGGCGGGTCGGCGTGAGGCGCTTGGCCGTCTCGAGGACGTGCTGCGCGAACACACCGGCCTCGATGCGCTTGGCGAGCTCCACCTCCTCCTCGGCGGTGAGCAGCGCGGTCTTGCCGATTCCGTTCAGGTAGACTCGAACCAGGTCGGCTGCTGGACCTTGCGCGTCGAGTTCGTGCTCGACGGCGGGCGTGTTCTCTCCGACTTCACGGTCGGAGATCCTCGTGACGGTCATGGATCTCCCTCCCCCTGCTGCGGGCGACGCTTCTGCCGGTCAGGACAGTCGCGCGTGGCGGTCAAGGCGGCGCGGCGCTGCGCCCTGGTTGCCGGTTGCGGCGGGCCCGCTCGGGATCCCATCGCTAGCTGGCTGATACCTGGGTAACGAGCCCGATTCCGAATTCGTTCCCGACTTCCTGACTTGAAGACGTCACCGCTGTCACACGCGTTGCGCGAGTAATCTGAGGATTGGCTGAGAACCGTTTAGCCAAGAGGCCGACTACACCTCGATGAGCACGGTGAACGGACCGTCGTTCACGCTGCGTACCTTCATCTCGGCCCTGAATCGTCCCGTTTCGACCCGCGCGCCCTTTTGGCGGAGTTCCTGCACGACGGCGTTCACCAAGGGTTCCGCGTGCTCCGGCCGCGCGGCCGCCGTCCAGGACGGACGGCGGCCCTTGCGCGTGTCCCCGTAGAGCGTGAATTGGCTGACGACCAGCAACGGAGCGCCTGTCGACTCGCATGACTGCTCGTCGTCGAGGATGCGCAGACCGTGCAGCTTCTGCGCCATTTTGCGGGCGTGCTCGGCTCCGTCGTCGTGGTGGACGCCGAGCAGCACCAGCAATCCGGGCTCGTTGATCGCGCCGACGATCTCACCGGCGACTTCGACGCTCGCTTCTGTGACGCGCGCCACAACTGCTTTCACGCGGGAATCAACATTCCGTGCCGGATGAGATCGCGAACGATCGGCAACGCGGCTTCTGCATCGATTTCTCCGTAAGCGAACTCGAGGAGTGCGAGCAGGTCTTCCAGCGGAAGTGAGCCGTTGCATCCGGCGACGAGCTTCGCGGTCGCCTCGTCGACCTCGTGCTGCCAGCCCGGCCCGTCCGTGCGGTGCAGGCGGGCGACGACCTTGCGCCAGCCCTCGTCGCCCGGCTCGGACACCTCTTCGAGCAACACGGTGTCCGCGACCCGGAACCGCTGACCCAGCAGGTCGGGGTTCGCGCGCAGCCACGCGACGTTGTCGAGCCACCGCGCCGCCTCCGGGCCCAGCGGGTCGTCGTAGGCGTGGCGCAGGTCTTCGCAGATGACCTGGGAGTGCATCTCGTCGGTGCGGCGCAGCGTCACGTAGCCGAAGCCGACGCCCTGGACGTCGTTCTCCTCGAACCAGTCCAGCCACGCGGCGGCCTTCTGCCGGCCCTCGGGACTGCGTGCGTCGACGCCCGCGTCCTTGAGCCACGTGCCCACGTACAGGGCGGGCTCGGCGATGTCGCGCTGCACGAACCACGCGTCGATGCCGCCGCGAGGAAGCCAGCCGGAGACGCGCTCCTCCCAGTCCTCACCCCTGCGGTGCACCCACGACGCGAGCAGCTGGCCGACGCCGCCTTCGTTCAGGAACGCGGGCAGCTGCCGGATGACCAGCGCCGACGCGTCGTCACCGGCGAGCCCGGAGTCCCGGTACACGAAGTCCACACGAGGCGGGCCCACGACGAACGGCGGATTGCACACGACCTGGTCGAACCGCCGGTTGCGGACCGGGCCGAACCACTCGCCCTGCAGCGTCTCGACGTCGAGGTTGTTCATGCGGAACGTGCCCTGCGCGAGCCTCAACGCGCGCTCGGACAGGTCGGTGGCGGTGATGCGCTCGGCGTGCGTGCTGGCGTGCAGCGCCTGGACGCCGCAGCCGGTGCCGAGGTCGAGCACGGTGCCGACCGGGGTGCGCTTGGTGGCGCGGGCGAGGCTGATCGAGGCGTGGCCGACGCCGAGCACGTGGTCCTCGGGGACCGCCGCGCCGCGCAGGTCGGAGTCGAGGTCGGCGATGACCCACCAGTTGTCCTCGTAGGGCCTGACGTCCAGTCCGGCTTTCAGGGCCCCTGTCGGATTTTCTGGGGTGAGGATCTCGTTGGTGACGGCGTCGTCGATGTCGACTCCGGCCAGCGCCTTGCGGACGTCCTGTTCGGGTTCCTGGTCGCCCAGCAGGAACAGGCGGATCAGCGTGCCGAGCGACCCGGCGTCCCTGCTGGCGCGGCGGGCCGGCTCGGGCTCGCCGCGGCCGAGCGCGGCGTGGGCCTGCGGGCCGAGGGCGTCGACGACTCCGTCCGCGGTGTAGCCGGCGTTCAGAAAGGCCTCGCGCAGGCGGGCGCAGAGATCAACGGAAAGATCGGGGTGCACGGGTCGACATGTTTTCACGCCCCGGTTGTCACCGCGTGATCTGGAGGGCGATGGCCATCGCGAGGCGTTGTTCGGGATCGTCGAGG
>JAVXWK010001049.1:0-4523 GCA_032230575.1 Pseudonocardiales bacterium
GTTCCGGGGTGTCGTCCACGGGCAACGACAGACGGCCGGCCTCCACCTCGGCCTGCCAGATCTCCTCGGAGAAGTTCTGGGCGAAGTTGTTGGCGCGCAGGACGGTCCATGCGACTCCACACCAGCGCACTGCCTTCTCCGCGGCGTGCATGCCCCGGAAGACGTTGTCCGGTGTCTGGTCGAGGCCGCGGCCGGAGAGGAGGACCAGCCGCTGCACGCCTGAAGCCTCCGCCAACCCGACGAACGGGGCTGCCAGCGCGGGGTCTTCCGGCGCGATCAGGTAGGCGGCGGTGGCGCCGGAGAGGGCCGGCTTCCAGGTGGACTCGTCGGCCCAGTCGAAGCGGTGTGCGCTGGAACGGGAGGCGGCGCGGACCTTCGCGCCGGCGGCTTCGAGGACGCGGACGACGCGGCGGCCCGTCTTGCCCGTCGCGCCCAGGACCAGGATCTCTTGTGTCATGGCCTCCACCCAACCCGTGGTCCAAGCGCCAGAACATGGGCGAGAGTCCATCGACGATGTTCGATCGTTCCGTATTTTGGTGAGCATGGAGCCGTTCGACGAGCTGCTGCGCGGGGTGCGCGCGGATGGTGCTGGGGTGCGCCGGGTGGAGACGTCCGGGAGGCGGGTGTCGCCGGGGCTCACCTTGTACGCGGTCGTGTCGGGAGAGATCAGCGTGCGGGGCGAGACCGCGCGGCGCGGCGATCTCCTGGTTGTGCGGGAATCTGTTGCGGTGGAAGGACACGCGTCGGCGATCAGCGGAACCTACGACGTCACGGGAGCGGTCGCGCGGCGGCTGGCAGCGGTGTTGCCGGACGCGGTGGTGGCGCCGGGAGTGGACGGGTGTGCGGAGTTCTACCGGGACGTCGACACGAGCGGGCCGAGCGTGGTCGCGGATCGGTTGCTCGACTGGCTGATGGTGTGCGCGTTGCGGGAGTGGTTCGACCGCGAGCACGGCACGGGATGGCTGGCCGCACTTGGCGACGAAGTGGTCGGGCCGGTGTTGCGGGCGATGCACGCGCAACCGGACAAGGCATGGACGTTGGCGTTGCTGGCCAAGGAGGCCGGGGTGGCGCGGACTACGCTCGCCGGGCGGTTCGCGAAGCTCGTCGGGGTGCCGCCGTTGACGTACCTGACGGAGTGGCGGATGGCCGTGGCGGCGGACCTGCTGGCCGAGTCGGACGCGACGGTGGGCGCGGTGGCTCGGCAGGTCGGGTACGCGGACGCGTTCGGGTTCAGCGCCGCGTTCAAGCGCGTGCAGGGTGTCAGCCCCAGCGAGTGCCGCAGCCGGTGCGCCGCGTCTGCGTGACGTCGAGGCAGCACTGGACGAAGTTGGTCACCGCCGCGCCGGATTCTGGCAGCCACGCGACACCCACCTCGCTCGGGCTCACGCCGGTCACCGGGATGTAGACCACGCCGGGTCTGTCGTACAGCTGCGACGTCGAAGCCGGCACCAGCGCGATGCCGTGGCCGCGGGCGATGGCGTTGAGGAACTCCTCGGGTTGTTCCGCGACAGCACCGATGCGCGCCTTGCGACCGTCCCTTTCGGACGTTGCGAGCCAGTGATCGCGCCAGGTTCCCTTCAAGGCGGGCGCGACGACGACCGGGTCGTCCCACAGCTCCGGGAAGGCGATCTCAGGTCGTCCGGCCAGGCGGTGCGAGGAAGACAAAGCCACGCAACGAGGTTCACTGAACAACGTCCGGACGCCGAACTTGTCCTCGCCGGGAAAGGGCAGGCGCAGCAACGCGACCGGTACCTCGGCGTGGGCGAGGCCCGCGGTCGGGTCGGACCACGGTGACTGCCGCAGGTCGACCCGCCAGCCCGGTCGCCGTCTGCCGAACTCGGCCAGGATGTCCTGTGTCGCCTCGTTCGCCGCACTGGCCAGGAATCCGACTCGCAGCACACGGGCGGCGCTTCGGGTTTCTCGCACCGCTAAGTCCCAGTCCGCGAGCACCGACGGCACGCGTGCGGCGAGAGCGTGGCCGGCGTCGGTCAGCGTCATGCCGGTGCTGGACCTGGTGAAGAGCCGCACACCCAGTTGCGACTCCAAGTGTTTCAGCTGCTTTGTGAGCGACGGTTGTGACACGAAGAGCCGGTGCGCCGCGCGCGTGAGGTTGCCCTCGTCGGCGATGGCGGCGAAGTACCGCAGCAGTCTCGTGTCCACGTCCATGCCGTCAGGTTATGGAGACGCGCATCAACCAGAAGTGAGCACACGACCGAGTTGGTGATCTACCAGTTCCACGGCCGGAAGTGCGTCCACCTGGCCGATCAGCATCTGCATCATCAGGCCGTCCACGAACGCCAGCAACGCCATCGCGTCCCGTTCCGCATCGCCATCAGGACGCACCTGCGTGATCAGATCCGCAACGAAGGCCGCCATCTGCGGCTGGCCAAGAAGACCCGGACCACGAGGTTCCTGCGGGCGGCCTACCGGAAGATCGCCGGGTTCAGCGGAGCCGATGTCGTTGACGAGCTCCGGAACGTATTCGCGCTGGTGGAGCCCATCTTCAAGACAGAAGGGGAAACGACGACCGTCGTGATGGCCACGAAGGTCACGGATACGGCCAGGGATTCGGCGTGCACACCTTTCCGTCCTGCGGGATGACCACGCCCTGAGGTGCGCCTTGAGTGATGCGGACGATCTCGTCGTTCGAGACGCTGAACGTCTGCTGCATCATCACCGGCGCCGGGCCTCCTGCAGCCGGGCACGGGCGGTGGCCCTGACCGAAGGCGTGACCGGTCTCGTGGTTGACCATGTACTGGCGGTACGAGGTCAGGTCCGGCAGGTAGGCGACGGCGCCGCGGAACCAGCGGGCCGCGCTCAGGAACACGAAGGTGCCGTCGCGGCACGAGACGTCGACCGGGATTTCGTAGCCGCAGACGGAACGGGCGGTCTGTTGTGAGGTCAGCCGGACGCGCATCGACGCGGGACCTGACACCCGCTGGACCGACAGACCGCCGCGGGCCGTCCAGCCGTGTGGGTCGGCGAGCGTGGCGTCCACGAAGGACGCGAAGGCCTGTTCATCGACGGTGATGCCGTCCTCGATCTCGACGGCATAGGTGCGCAACGGGCCGCCGGTGCCGACCACCGGGCCCGAACCCGGGACCACGTGGAACGTGCCGGCACCGGCGGCCGGGAAATCCGGGCCGTCCGGCAGGTCCGAGCTGGACGCGTACACACGCACAGGAGGAGGTGGTGGCACGACAGACGAGGACGAAACAGAAACAGCGGAAGGCGGCACGGTCGGAGCGGCCGCCGGGGACGTTTCGCCTGCCAGTTGCGATGTGGTGAGCAGCAGGGCGGTCAGCGCCACCGCCCCCAGGACCAGGTGCACCTTCATGACGGCAACGCTCGCCGGAACTGATGAAGAACCTGTTTACGTCCCGCTTGACTGTCGTGAAGGACTGCATACTGCAGTGGTGTGTGCCCACATCCTCGTGGCCGAGGACAACGTTCACCAGGCGGAGCTCGTGCGCCGGTACCTCGAGCACGACGGGCATTCCGTGGTGGTCGTGCACGACGGGCGGGCGGCGATCGACGAGACGCGCCGGAGGAACCCCGACCTGCTGGTGCTCGACGTGATGATGCCGCTGGTGGACGGAATCGACGTGATGCGGGCGATCAGGATCGAGTCGGACGTACCGATCGTGTTGCTCACCGCACGGTCCACAGAGGACGACGTGCTGCTCGGGTTCGACCTCGGCGCGGACGACTACATCACCAAACCGTTCCGGCCGCGGCAGATGGTGGCGCGGGTGCGGACGATCCTGCGGCGCACCGGGCGGGCCAGGGAGACGAACGCGACCGTGCTCAAGGTCGGCGACCTGGTCATCGACCCGATCAGGCACGAGGTCCACATCAGCGACGAGGCCATCAACCTCACGCCCGCCGAGTTCCGGTTGCTGGCGAGGATGGCCGCGCAGCCGCAGCGGGTGTTCACGCGGGAGCAGCTGCTGGAGGACGGGTTCATCACCGCGCGGACGGTCGACGTGCACATGATGAAGCTGCGCCGCAAGATCGAGAAGGATCCGCGCCGACCGGAAAGACTCCTCACCGTCTACGGCATCGGGTACAAGCTCGTATGAAAAGCCTGCTGGTCCGGTTCTTCCTGTTCTCCGTGGTGATCGCGGCGTGCTCGATCGCGGTCACGGCGTGGCTCGCCAGCCAGGCCACGACCGGCACGATCCGGCAGGAGCAGGGAGAAGCGCTCGCGACCGAGCAGCAGATCTTCGACGAGGTCGTGAAATACGCGGCCACGCACAAGGACTGGTCGCAGGCCAGGTCCGAAATGGACCGGATCGCGAAGCAGTACAACCGCCGCATCGCGCTGACCGACCGCAACGGCAAGAAGCTCGTGGACACCGGCGACGCGAGCTCACCGCCGTTGCCCATCACCCCCAAGGCGATCGTCGACCCGCTCAACGTCAACGGCAAGATCGATCCGAGGGCGGTCGGGCCGTTCAAGCTCACCGACGAGGAGAGCGCCAAGCTGCACGCGTACGCCGCCGAGCTCACGGACTGCAACC
>JAVXWK010001051.1:0-6404 GCA_032230575.1 Pseudonocardiales bacterium
TTCGCCCTGACCCAGCAGTTCGCACTGGAACCGGGTGAACTCGGTGAGGGATCCGCCGGTGCCGTTCCACTGCGCCTCGGCAGTGCCCTGGTAGCCCTCGTCGGGGTTGAGTCGGTACGCGCGCCACTGCACGTTCGCCAGGTCGCCGACGAGCTTGCCCTTGGTCTTCAGGAACACCTGGCCAGGGTCGCGGACGTAGGCGCTGGTGTAGCCCTCCAGGCCCTCCAGCACGACCTTGTACTTCTTCTGCGTCGAACCGTCCGAACCCCAGCCGTTCGAGTCGAACGTGCTGGTGTCCTGGTTGGTCGGCGAGATCTGGATGTCCTGGTTGCGCTGGCCCTTCACCTGCGTCCACACCGGCACAGCGACCGTGCCCGTGTTGACCTCGACCTTCCAGCCCGCGAGCGGGATCTTGTTGATTTCGGTCATGCCGCTGTGTCTCCTTAGGACGGATTCGTGTTCGTTTCGAGCTGGACGTTCTGTGTCCAGCGCTGACGGCCGCGCGCATCCGCAGCAAGGGGAAGCGGCTCGGACGAAGTGGCGACACACTGGGTGACGTGCAACCGGTGCTCGGGAAGACCAGGCGCCCACACGACGTTGAACCGGCCGTGAACCGCGTCCACGCACGCCTTCACGAGCTTCCGCACCGGCAGTGACGGGCCCGGCTCGTCGAACCCGACGAGGCCCAGAAGCGGGAACGCCCACGCCGAGACCTTGTCCGGCGGCGGGGACGGCCGGGTCACGATCAGCAGGCAACGACCGACCTTGTCCGGCACCGACTCGACGTACGCGGGCGGCAGATCACCCGGACCGTCGGGCGGGTACTTGACCAACCCCAGTCCAGCCAGGTGTGTTGCGAGGGCAACCGAAGACGCCACACCGCGAGACTCGCGGCGCGGTGTCACCCACCGACATCAGGCCAGCGCGTCCCCGATCTTGCTCGCGATGTAGGCGTGATAGCGGGCCCGGTTCTCGTCGAGCGGGCCGCTCAGGTAGTGGTCGGTGCCGGTCTCGTGGTGGAAGTCCTCACGGCGGTGCTGGATCTCGTCGTACGGCCCCATGTCGTATGAGACGGCGCCGGTGACCCGGTCCCCGCCACCGTCCACACTCGCCTTGGCGGACCGCTGCAGGTCGCCCTGGTCGTACGGGACAGTCGCCTGTGACATGGCCAGCAGGTCCTCGGTGACGTCGCGCACCGCTTCCGCGCTCGCGCCCTGAATCGCCGCGATCGCACCGGACACACCCGACGTCCACCGAGCCTCGCTCACTGCGTCCACACCTCGCGGAGCATCACCGTGCCGTCGAACCACACCAGCTCGTCGACGACCTCGACGAGCCGCGTCGACCCGTCCACCATCACCTTGTCGCCCGGCGCGCACGCGACCGTGCCCGGCCAGGTGATGAGCGCGGTCAGCACCACCACACGGCCGTCGTCCGTCTGGATCCGCTTCGACACCTTCTCGACACGGCAACCCGGCTCGACGTCCACCGGCTCAGCCCAGCGCGCACCGTCCCCGCCGTCCTCCAGCTGCGCCAGATGCTGGACCGGGTTCCCCTTCTCCACCGTGTGCGTCGGCGGAACGAAAGTGCCGAGCAGCCTCACCACGTCACACCGCCGCCACCGACCAGACCCGCCGCCAGCAGCTTCTCCAGCGCGGCCACCGGCACACGGTTCGCGGCCTGCCCGATCTTCGCGCCGCCGCTGCCGCCCGACTTCGAACCGCCCGACACCGACAGCTTGCCCGCGGTCACCGATCCGCCGGCCGCGATGACCTCGGTGAGGCCGTCGCCGCCGAGCTGGGCCGCGAGGTTCTTCGCCTCGTACCTGGCTTTCACGGTCTCCGCGACGGCGCCGACGATCCGTCGCCGCTGCTGTTCGTCGGCAGCCCGATCGGTTTCCTCGTCGAGCACCGGCCAGTAGACGATGCGTGATTCGAGGGTGTCGACACAGTTGTCGATCATCCTCTGGAGCCGCTCGTCCGTGACGGCCTCGGGGATCTCGCCGTCGTCAAGGTACGCGCGCACCTCGGCAGGTGTTGCCCAGATCATGTCCACCTCACTCGAACACGAGCAGCATGTTGTTGCCGGCCAAGGGAACCGTGAGCCCGTAGGCGCGGGCGATGTTGTCCCGCCCCCCGCCTGGCGCGCCGGTTGCCGGATCGGTCGGCGCGGTGTCGGTGCCCGGCTGCATCGCACGCACCGCGGTCGGCACGGCGCCGAGGTCGTAGAGGATCGCGAGCTGCGCGGATTGCCACGCCACGTTGATGACGCCCTGTGGCCCGGCCAGCTCGTTCTTCGCCCACCTCGAGCAGCCCCACCAGTAGCGCCACGATCCGGTGTGGAACACGAGCGCGCCGGACGGCCGCCGGTACAGGGTCGCCGAGGCGATGACCGTGCCGGTGACCGTGGTGTAGACGGACCCGTTGGCGTTGGCACCGCTGGAGAACGACGCCTGGTTGTGCGGGTTGAGCAGCACGATGTTGTCGGGCTGTCCGGCGCTGCCGTCCGGCAGGTCGAGCTCGTCGCCGATGACGTCGACAGCGGTCGTGTACTCCTGGCCGGCGGTGAGTGCCTGGATCGGCGCGCTGTTGCGCCAGATCGGCAGCGTCTTCGCTGCCTCTGGCACCTTGGCGCCCCGGCCGACGATCGGCCCGGACACCCGGAACAGCTGCCCCAGCAGGGCGTTCTCGCGTCGGATGTCGCTGTTGTTCACCTCGCCGGGCACCGTGCGGGAGTCCCGCCACGTGCCCGTGTACGAGACCGGGTCGTAGCCAGTGCCGGTGAAGCCAGCCGCGGTGTCCTTGGTGCCGCTGTCCTTGTAGCAGATCATCAGCCGCTTAGCGGTGTCCCCGGCGGCGAACCTGGTGTGCCACAACGCGATGTTGGCGCCGTAGACGTACATGTTGATGCCCGCGTTGACCGCGTTGGTGTACGCGTTGTAGACGTTGGTGGTCCAGTACTCGGAGTGCCCGAGCATCACCACGAGTCCCGCTCCGAGCAGCGCGTTCGGGTTGAGCTCCAGGTCCACATCGGACAGGTAGGCGAGGTCGTAACCCTGCGCTTCGGCCCAGCAGATCCACGGCTGATCGCCGTCGAACAGGTAGCTGTTCGGGTTGCCGCTCTGCGTCGAGTACGGCCGGTCGAACGACACGGCGTAGCCGCGGTGCGCGAAGTTCGCCGTGACGCCGTCGGAGCCGAGGCGGTAGAGCGATCGGCCGGTGATCGTGCCCGAGAAGCTGCCATTGTCGGACGTTGCGCCCCAAGCGTTGTACGCCTGATAGCTGAAATCGGGGACGACGACCACGACCTTGCCGGTGACGCTCGCGCTGCGCACCACGAAGTGCCCGCTCGCGAACTTCGTCGGATCGTCGGTGCGCCGGTACAGCACGTAGTAGACGCCGGGCGTGGCATCCGACGGGATCGCGTACGTGGCGGTCGTCGACCAGGCGCACGACGTCGAACCGTAGGTGCCGTCGACCGAGGGCGCGGACTGAACGGCCGGCGTGCCAGTGACGTGGCTGCCGTTGCCGACGACGTTGCGCGCGGCCAGGGTCTCCCACCCGTAGTAGCCGAGCCGGTAAATCTCCACCCTGAACGCGTTGTTCCCGCTGTCCACCTTGAAGTTAACGGTGTCGCCGGGCGCGTACGACGTCTTGTCGGTGTAGCCCGCGATCGTCCCAGTCTGCGCCGATCCGCCGAACCAGTTGCCCTGATATGTGCCAGGCAGGCTGTTCTCGCGGGCGATCGCGTTCACCGTCGGGTTGATCAGCGTGCTGTTCCCGTTGGCGTACAACACCGCGCAACCGAATGCCGGGTCGCCACCAGGGTTCGTGAACTGCGACGTGAGCCGGTGCACGCCCGCCGAGGCCGTCGCTGGGTACTTCGTCGTCGTGCTGACGTCCGCGACGCCCGCGGCCCAGATGAACTGCTCGTCACTGCCAGGCTGGTTCGCGCCCTGCTCGATCAGCCGGCCGTGCGGCCCGAGGCCACGGAACTGGTTGACACCGTTGAACGGCCTCGATGCAGCGGTGGCCTTGACCGCGAACATCGCGAACGCGACACCGAGGCCGGACGCGACGGTGAGGTCGGTGGCGGGGGCGACGCGGTAGTCGGTCGCTGTGGCCGGTGTCGCGCCCGTGGCAGCGTTGGCCACGCCGATGTAGGCGCCGAGGTCGGCGACTTCCTCGATGACGCCGCCGATGTTCTCGGCGCCGTTCAACGTGTACGCGATCGAGGTCTCCCCGCCAGCTGCGGTGAGGTCCGAAATGGACACGTCCTGTGCGTTGCCAGACGTGTAGGTGGTGCGCTTGACCGCGCCGGTGAACGACGCGATCGCGCCGCCCGCGCAGTGGATGATCAGCTTGTTCCCAGCCTGCGCGGGCTGCACGAGCGTGATGCTGCCCGACGCGCCGCCCGCCTTGAGCTTGGTGAACGGGGTGCGCGCGACAACGGTTGCCACGTCAGAACCCCTTCGTGAAACCGAGGACGCGCCACTCGTCCTGAGCCGCGTTGTAGGTCGCGCCGAGGATGTCCGTGACGCCCGCACCGTTCGACAACGTGATCGACGTGAGATCGGTGCCGAACACGAACTTCGTGTCGAGCGCCAGCGTCCGGCTCCCTGTCGGGTCCTGCTTGATCTCCCACCTGACCAGCTGGCCGTCCGTCGGGTTCGTCGGGTTGCCCAACGTCCGGTTGCCCTGCAACGTCACCCGGAACAGGTCGGCGATGCTCGCGTCCGTAGCGATCGTGGCTGCGTCCGCCAGCGTCGCCGGGGCCTTCACCCGGCGGGCGTTCAACGTCACGTTGCCGGTGCCGTCCGGAGACACCCCGTCGACCTGCAGCACCAGCTGCACGCCGCCGCCCTCGACCGGAGTGACCGGCGCCAGGTCTGCGAGGTCCACCGTGGACGGTGAGGCGGGCAGCGAGATCGAGTACGATTTCTCCGGCAGGCCACCGAACTTGAGGATCACGTCGTAGACGAACCCGTTGGGTGCGAGGTCGACGTCATCCGTCGCGGGCAGCTTCACGCCCACGCCGCCGCCACCGACAGCCCCGGCAGGGCCGACTATCTGCCCGGTCCCGTTGATCGTGCACACCACAGACTTCGGCAGGATCGTGGTGTCCGCGCCAGCGTCCTTGATCCACGGGTCACCGGAAATCCGGAACTCCACCGTCCCCGTCGGGTAGGTGTCGTCCGGGTAGATGAACGCGCCGGTGACCGTGACCAGGCTGACGTTTCCGGGCAGAGCCATCGGTCAGTCCCCAGGAGTCGTCGAACGAAGCTCGTTCAGCTTGCGGTGGATGTAGGACGCCGCCGTCGCGAGCGCCGTCTTCGCGACGGTCGCACCCAGCAAGGCCCAGTTGATGTGCTCCGCCTGGACCAGCGGCAGCGCGACCGCGAACACAGCCACACCCACGTCCAGCACCAGGTTCTGCGCCAGCGTGCGCAGGGCACGAGTAGTTGCCTCGCTCATCAGGCTGCTCCCAACTTCCGGCCGGCGAGGTTGATGACCTCGGCGGCGATCTGCTCCTCGTTGACGTCGACCTGGAGCGAGCCGTCCTCGTTGCGCGGCAACAGAGCCACGACCTCGCGGGCGACCTCAGGCGCCAGCGCCTTCGCGACGTCCTCCGCCTTCGCCGTGTGCTTCGCCACGGCCTCGTCGACCATCCGGTTCATCGCGTCCGGCGTGATGTCCTGGTCGTTGGCGACCGCCGCGAGCATCGCGGTGATCGAGCCCAACTGCTCGTAGATGGTCGGGCCGTTCTCCCACTTCGGCTCGGCGCCACCGGGCCTGGCCTCGTAGGTGTAGAAGCGCTGCATCATCGTCTTCAGCGCCTGGTAATCGCGGACCGCATCCAGTGCCATGTCGTCCTCTCCATCGACACCGGGCCAGAAGTCGGCCACGATGCTCTCGTCGTAGTGCTTTCCGGTCTCATGTGGACCTTCGTCGACCCCGTCACCGTCGTCCGGGTGCGCGAACTGCTTGGCCACAGCACCAGCGGGGATGACCTCGCGGCCGTCGTAGTTCGCGACCCACCAGTGGGGCTCGGGAACTCCGGCGCGCTGGAACGCGGCCCGTGTCGGGCCCCAGTCGTTGACCTCGTTCACGTAGATCGTCGGGTCGTAGCCGTCGGCGCGGGCACGCAGAACCCACGGAACCGCGTTGGCCGGAGGCCAGATGCAGCCGACCTCGACGTCACCAACGGGAGAAGTCTTGGCGCCGATCGCGGAGATCTTGACGTGCACGGAGTTCGGGAACATGTCCCACCACTCCTGCGGCCAGGCGTACCGCCCGTCCACGTACCCCGCCACCATCTCGGCATCGCGGGGGATGTCCCCAGGGCTGGTGGAGTCGTACATCCTGCGCATGGCCCCACGCTGGGGCCGTGGTGTTACCCCTGCT
>JAVXWK010001064.1:0-2965 GCA_032230575.1 Pseudonocardiales bacterium
CTCGGAGGTCACGTTCTGGCGAATGCCGTTGAACTTGACGAGAACCTGCGCTTCGGGACCGCCGTCGCCGGTGTCGACCATCAGCTCGTCCGGCGTCTCTTCGAATTCGAGCGCGACGACGAACTGGCCTTTTTCGTTGACATAGAAGGTCAGGGCCGTGCCAGCCAGCTCGATCACTGACTTCGGGATCCCGCCGGCTGCCTCCTGTTCGGGGATGAAGAAGCGTGTGGCGTCGACGTTGAGGCGCTTGATGTAGGCAAGGTCGAGCGACTGCACACCGGTTCTGCAGGCCGGTTCGGACATGGTTCTCCTTGCGCTGTAGAGAGAAGCGGTCGCACGGTGCAGCGAGAAGGGCTGCGTTCAGGCGCTGCGGCGGCCGGCCAGCACGGCGCGGTCGCGGCCCGCGTCTGTCACAAGGGCGTGGGCGAGCACGGGGATGAGCACGCGCACGGCGGCACGCGGATCGTGGTTCCAGACGTGCTCGGCGATGGTGATCAGCCGCAGGTCGTGGTCGATCTCGGTGACGGCGCCGGGTGTGAGGCGGTAGCAGTGCTCGCCGAGCTGGCCGATCAGGTGGTGTGCGAACTCGACGGGATCACCGGCGGCCGCGGGTGCGGTCTGGGTGCGGATGTTGTTGTCGAGCGGGTCGGTCTGGGTGAACTCCCAGCGGCGCGACGTGCGGAATACGCAGCGGCCGTTGCGCTGACCTGCCTGGTAGTGCGGGCGGGTCACCCGCAGGCCTGTATGGCCGGGCTTGGGCTGGCGTCCGCGCCGGGCCCAGCCCTGCTCGGTGTCGATGTCGCGGAGCACCAGCTGGTGTTCGCCGGCTTGCAGGAGCAGGGAGATCTGGTTGTGCAGACTCAATTTCTGCACACTGCTGGCGGCGGCGAGCAGGAGCGCGGCCACGGGGTTGTCGGGTTGGGCCTCGGCGAGGTCGGTGAGCATGCTCCAGTCCCAGCCGCTACGAGGCTGGGAGGCCTGGTGGGGCTGGTTGGCGTGCACGGTGAGGGTGGTTGCGGCAGGCATGTGGGTGCTCCAGTGCTCGGTTTCGCCGGGCGCGGTGGGGTGGTCGGTCCCCGTGCAGTCCGGGTGCTAGGGCGCGCTGCGGGCGGTGAGCTCGTGCGAACGCGCGGGGTGAGGCGGCACCGTCGTGCCGGTCAGTGCGGGCGGGCGCCAGGCCGCGGTGGGCCTGGCGCCCGCGGTGCTCATCCGAGCTGCACCAGGACGACGGTGTCGCCGATGCCCTCGAGAGCGATGCCGATCGCGGCGGCGAGAGCGGCGACGCGCTTGGCGCGGTGCTGGGCGATCTCCTCGAGCAGGGCACTGAGCCAGGACTGGAAGTTGTCGTCCAGCGGCGCCGGTGCGCTGTCCTCGGTGGCGCCGGTGATCAGGCACGGGCCGTGGATGACCGGGGCGGCGTCGAGTTCGAGCACGCTGCGGGCGTAGTCGCGTTCGGCGTCGCTGGCGATGTAGCGGCCGTCGCGGATGTCGAGGAGCAGCAGATAGAGCAGTTTCGTGGCGAGGGTGTTGAGGGGCTGGCGAACGCTGCTGCGCACGCCGACGTGGAACTGCACCTTGCGCAGCGCGGTGAACAGGGGGCAGAACGGGTCGCCGACGTGGCGGGCGATGTCGCGGGCCGGGTTCGTCTCGCTGATCTCGGCAGGCCTTGCGCTGATCATGTCCAGCGCGATCGCGGCCATGGAGCCGGGCGAGGCCGTCGCCCATCGGGGCGATGTGTGATCGCCGCCCGTGCTCCAGGTGGCGGCGTCGTTGGTGAGGGAGTCGATCCGGTCGGTGAGGTCCTGCTGGCCGTGTCCGAGCATGGCGTTCCTTTCAGCACAACGAAAAACACGGTGGGGGAGAGGGGAAGGCGGCTTCGAGGAGTGCGTTCGCGCAGTGCGGCTACATCCCGGCGTCGGCGAGATAGCGGACGTTGTCCTCGTCGCCGGCCACGTCCGGATCGGTGACCCAAGCCCGGAAGTCGGTGATCGGGAACACCGCGGCGAGCTCGTCGCGGGCGGCGTCGCTGTAGAGGACGCCCTCGTGGTTGACCTCCCAGCTCGGTGCGGTCAGCCCGGCGATCACCGCGTGCGCCTCACGCGAGAGCCGCACGACGCGGGTGCCGTCCGGGGCGACGGTGATCGGCGTGGTGGTCTGGGGGTCCGCGAGCTGCCGTCCGAAGACCGCGCGCAGGACGAGATCGCCGAGCTCGCGGTCGACGGCGTGCAGCGCCTTGCTGTACAGGCGCAGGAGGTCAGCGTTGGCCCCGTCTCGGCGGGCGTAGTGGGTGTTGAGGACGGCGGCGCCGAGCAGGGGCACCAGCTCGGCACCGGTCGGGAGGTGCAGTTCGCGGTAGACGTCGTCGACGACTCCGCGGTGGGTGTCGGGGTCGCACTCCTCGCCGTCTTCCATCCGGCCGGCGCACTCACGGTTGTCGTGCCGCTCGTCCCAGTCGGCCAGATCCAGGCAGTGACCGTCGGTGCT
Organism: Pseudonocardiales bacterium; assembly: GCA_032230575.1. Lineage (GTDB taxonomy): Bacteria > Actinomycetota > Actinomycetes > Mycobacteriales > Pseudonocardiaceae > Lentzea. The sequence continues at coordinate 2,485 of JAVXWK010001064.1, forward strand.
GGTGAAGTCGACCTTCCAGCCGAACTCGCCCACCGTGAGGTTGACCAGCGCGGCGGCGTCGACGTAGTGGCAGTCCAGCAGGTCCCACCCGTCGACCGCGGCGACCTCGTCGGTCTCGACGGTGCGGGGCTGCCTTGCCTGCTCTCGATCGGCGGAGGTCACCTGCCGCCAGCCCCGGTCGGCGGTCATCTCGTAGGTCTGCCCGTCGATGTCGACCAGGTCACCGGTGGTGAGTTCCGGGTAGCGCTGGTGTCGGTAGCGGACGGCTTGTGCCCCGACCGCGGTCACACCGGGCAGGCCGATCTCGTACATCAGCGCTGTTGAGGGTTGGCTGATCGCGTAGGCCTCGTCGAGCAAGGTGCGCCGGCCTTTGGTCGGCGGAACCTGCCAGCTGAGCACCTGGAGCCGGTCGCGTTCGTCGTAGCCCAGACCCACGCGGGTATAGGCCTTCACGTGGAGGGTCTGGTCCTCGTAGACCCGG
>JAVXWK010001076.1:0-4768 GCA_032230575.1 Pseudonocardiales bacterium
CACGGTCGCGAACCACGGATCAGCACCATCACGACCCACGACATCCAACGACAGCGTGTACTTCTCCTCCTCCACCACCGCACCCACAGGCGTCCGAACAACAACACCCGAACCAGTGGCGACCAACGAACCACCGAACTGGCCAGCAGCACCAGGAGCGAAGTTCACGTCAACGGTAGCCGTGCCACCAGCCGGAACCACAAGAGAAGACACGCTCAACGAGAACGGCCCGGCAGGAGCCTTCAACGTCAGCGAAACCGGCGCGGCCGAAGCGTTCGAGTAAGTCACCGTGCGCGTCACAGCGCCCCATGGCCAAGCATCGAACGGGAACGACAAAGAAGAAGGCGACGAAGTCACCGACTGCCCCAGCGCACGCGCAACATCCAGCCGCCCGGCGCCCTGCTCGTACACCGGTAGACCAAGCTCGAAAGAAGAAGCCATCACAGCGGACTTCAGCTCGTTGGCACGCCACGAAGGATGCGCCTGCTTCAGCAACGCCACCGCCCCGGTCACGTGCGGCGTGGCCATCGAAGTGCCAGAAGCCGACGTGTACAAGGCATCCACGGGCGTGCCCATCGAAGTCCCGGCAGCCCGCGCCGCCACGATCGAAGTCCCCGGCGCCGCAACATCCGGCTTCACCGCGTAGTCCCCAACACGAGGCCCACGAGACGAGAACGAGCTCAACGCGTCCTGCTTCGTCACCGACCCCACGGTCAACGCCGCGTCAGCCGCGCCAGGCGTCCCGACAGTGCCCGGCGCACCGGAGTTACCAGCCGCCACGACGAACAACGTCCCGTACTTCGCCGTCAAAGCGTTGACGGCCAACGACATCGGGTCGGTGCCATCGGTAGGAGAACCACCCAACGACAGGTTCACCGCGGTGGCGCCAGCAGAAGCAGCCCACTCCATCCCGGCGATGATCGCCGACTCAGGACAGCTGCCGTCATCCGTGCAAACCTTGCCCACCAGCAAACGAGCATCCGGTGCGACACCGCGGTACCGAGCACCACGACCGGCGATGATCGACGCCGTGTGCGTCCCGTGCCCGTACCCGTCGCGAATCCCCGTCCCGGTGAAGTCACGCGCCTCCGCAACGGCACCGAGATCAGGATGTGAAGGATCCCAGCCACCGTCCAGATCAGCGATCGTGACACCCGCCCCGGTGATCCCCGCTTCCCAAGCCGCGGGTGCCCCGATCTGCCGCGTGCTCTGGTCCAGCGCCACCCGAGCCCGCCCGTCCAGCCACACCCGCGCAGACCCGCTCACCGCCGCCTGCCACACCTCTGAAGAAGCAGGCACCGCCGCCGCGTCCAACGACGACAACGTCCGAACCCCAGGCAGACCGGACACGATCAACGGCAACGGAGACCCGGCGAACCCCTGCCGTTCCAGCTCCGAGATGTTGAACAGCCGCGGATCCAGCCGCCCGTCCCGCAGCAACGGCGCCGCGTCGGACGGCACGATCGAAATGTCCGGAGTGCCGGTCTGCTGCAGGAAGCTCACCGAAGACCGCCCAGGCCCAGGCCTCACCGCGACCCGCGCCGACCCGGTCAGCACCACCTCGTCCCCGGTGATCAACGTGATCACCCGATCGGCCGGTGGCGGAGCGGCGGAAGCGACCGCCGGTACTCCCAACGCGACTGAAGCAACCACCAAGAGCACAGGTATGCGCATGAACGTCCCATCACTCGGTGGAACATCCAGCGGACCGCGGCAATCAGGAAAACTAACTCATCAGTCAACTACGATGTTGGGATACCGCAGGGTGAGACCGAGCAGGTTCACGACGTAGACGGCCCACCCGCCGCCGAGCAGCACCAGTCGCCGCTGCCCCAGCCCGGTCGCGGTCTCGATCAGGACGTGCAGCCCGCTCGACCCGATGAACGTCAGGTCCGAGAAGTCGATCACGACATCGCCGAGACCGTCCCCGAACGCGCAGGCCAGAGCCAGTTCGGACCGCAGCAGATCGCTGGTGTTCAGGTCGACCTCACCGAGGAGCGTCACCACCGCACCCCGGCGACGCACTTCCAGCAAGCCTGGTTCGGGTTCCATCGTGTGTGCCTCACGAGTCGGGAGACAGCAGGTCGCGCACCGCCACGAGCACACGCAGTGGGTGCGCCGGTTTCGGTAAGTAAGCATCGGCAACGTGAGTGGCCGGCTCGATCGCCGAAACGGCTACAACCGGCACTCCGAACGTTCGTGCGACGGCTGCGAACCGTGTCCCCTCACCATGAGACGTCAGCAGGTCCACGATCGCCAGTGCCGGAGGGCTCTCCAGCACCGGCTCGGCGGCCGCGACGGAGTTCACGAGCGTCACGTCGTAGCCCTCGGCGTGCAGGAACGCGGCCAGCGACTGGCCGGAGAACCTGTCGCCGTCCACGAGCAACACGCGCGGGCGTCCCGGTGGCGCGGGCAGGTCCGGGACGCCCGCACGTGACCAGACCCGGACGAGCGCTCGCACGACCGTTCCGGGCCAGGTCGGTCTGCCGGGCCGCACCTGCACCTCGTCGGCGATGCCGAACAGCAGCCGCAACCCCAGCGGCCGGGCGGAAGACCCGGCTTCGAGGTCGAACACCCCGTCGTCCTCGATAGTCAGCAACACCGCGTGATCACGCGGCTCCCACGTCACCCCCACGATGGACGCCCCGGCGCGTCGCACCGCGTTGTCCGCCGCCTCGGACACCGCCAGCAGCACATCACGGGCGTCGTCGCCGTTCAGCCCCGACTCACCGGCGAGATCGCGCACGAAGGCCCGGATCTCGGGCAACGACGCCGGGATCGCCGGAAACCACCGGGACTGTGCGCTCATCACGCGGCGTGCGACGGAGCTGCCAGCAACGGTGTGATCAGCTCTCTTAGTCTCGTAGCGCGGCGTCTGCCCGCTTCGGCGTGCAACGGCTCCAGCTTCTTGCGCGTGCGTGCGGACATCACGTCCCCCGACTGCATGACGGCCAATGCCGCGACCGCCGCCGCCTCGTCCGCGTCTCCGTCCACGAGATGGTTGAGCGACAACGCGATGAGAGCGAACGTCCTGCTGCGCGCCATGTCATCGCGATAACCCTGGACGGCCTGCGCCAACGACGTGATGGCCGGCCGCGCGAAACTCGCGTCCACGGTCCGTCTGAGCGCCGTGTACACCGCACCTGTGATGCCCGCGAGGTCGTGCACGTCGAAGAACGCCGCCCACGGCGCCGCACCGTCCACATCCGCGCGTGCGAACTCATCGTGCGCACGCCCCAGCATCGCCAGTGCGGGCACTCGCTGCCCCAACTCGGCGTAGCACCACGCCTGGTTCGCGGCCAGGATCGCGTTCGTGTGGTGACTGGTCGCGACGATCCCGGCCAGCCGGAACATGCCGAGCGCCTCGGCGGGTCCACCGTGGTGCAGGTGGACCCGCCCCATCCGATAGCGGATGTTCGCCACCAGATCACCGTCCTGGGCGAAGTTCAGGGCGAGATGGAAGTGGCGGTGCGCGGACCCACCGAGCCCGGCGTCGAAAGCGGTCCAGCCCGCGAGCGCGTGCAGTTCCGCGATGGCACTGCTGAAATCACGACGTACCGCGGCACTGGCCGAGTGCGCGAACGCCTTGTCACACCACGACAACAGCGCCTGCACCTGCGTCCGGCACGATCCGCCGCCGTAGCGGTAGTCGACCGCGCGCAACGCAGCCGTCATGGCCCTCAGATGCCTGACGTGCACAAGTCCGATCTTCGAATGAGGCGGCGGCAACGAGGGTGAGGCGTCATCGTGCATGTGCTGAATTCTCATCGCGCGGTTGATCGGTCAACAGAGCCGAACGAACCCGCCCGACAGGGCCCTACGGTTGCAGGTCCGCCAACAGGAGACCACTGCGCGGCTTGGGCGTGAAATACGTGCTCTTGCGCGGCATTTTGGTGCCTGCCAGCACTTCCGTGAGGGGGACCGGCGCGATCAGCAGCACCGCTTCGGCCTCCACCGAAGGATCCACAACAGGCCGCACGCAAGGACTTTCGGGGTCCAGCCCGAGCGCCGCGCCCAGCAGCAACGACTCCACGACCGCGTGGTCGATCCCTTGTCCCGCAGGCAGTTCGACCCGCAGCACCTCGTCAGCGCACCGCACCACGACCACACCGGGCTCCGGCTCGACAACGAACGGCAACGACGACACCGTCAGCCCGACCCGTTCCCACGCCGTCACCAGATCGGACGCGCCCAACCCGGTGCCGACGATCGCGCGGTGGATCGGCCCGACCCGCAGCCCCGGCCCGGACGTCACCAGCGCCAGCAACCCGGACAGCCCGGCCGACCGCGCCGCCGCCACCCGGTGGTTCCCGTCCGCCACGAGCAACGGATGCGCGCCCGCCGCCTCGAGGAACGCGTCCTGCAACGCACCCGGTCCGACCAGCCACACCCAGTGCCTGCGCCCGCCGGAGTCCACAAGCGACACAGCGGGTTCTTCCGTCATGCCGAGCACCAACGACGTCAGTCCGTCGTGCGGCGTGATCGGGATGAGCATCGCGGCGCTCGTGGCCGTCCCGAGCGACGCCAGCACCTGCCCGCGCTCGGCCACCACGTCCGGGTAGACGTCCTCGGTGTGCGCGATCGCGTCCGGGTCGACCAGGCACAACACCCCGCACGCCGTCCCGTCCGGTCCGTCCACCCGGTACGGCGCGACCACGTCGGTCACCTCGCGGTATGCCCGCCGGATCAACGCCGCGAGCTCGGCCCGCGCGGCGGGCAGCGTGTCGAGCAGCCCGACGCCCGCGGCCAGCGCGGCCGGCGTGCGATG
>JAVXWK010001096.1:0-4982 GCA_032230575.1 Pseudonocardiales bacterium
GTGCCGCGAGCGGGTGATCCACCGCGACCGCCGCGAGCCGCGGTTCCTCGATCAACGCCACGTGGTCGATGCCCGGCTGCGACGGTTTCGTCCGCAACACCGCCACATCAGCCTCGCCACGTCGCAACGCCGCCTCGGGGTCGTCTGACCGACGGATGCGCACGAGGACATCGGGATGCGAGGCCCGCCATTCCCTCAGAAACGGGATGGTGAACCGGCCGAGTGCGGCCCACGCGAAAGTCAGGCGCAACGGCTGAGGCTGCACCGCTTCGGCGAGCGCCGTGTCGAGCTCGGTGAGGATGCGATGGCTGTGCTCCCACAGCCGTTGGCCAGTGTCGGTCAACGCCACGTGACGGGTCGTGCGGTCGACGAGCCGCACGCCCAGACGTCGTTCCAACTGCTCGAGTGTGCGCGAGAGAGCGGGCTGCGTCACGTGCAACGACTGCGCGGCCGCGGTGATCGACCGGTGGTCCCCGATAGCGGCCAACGCGCGGAGGTGGCGCCGCTCGACATTCATAACCACCGATCATAAATGCTGCACGAACGGCATTTCACAACCGCGAAAACCGGGCCTAGCGTCGACGGCATGAGGATTCTGCTCGTAGGAGCCACCGGCACGCTGGGCACCGCCGTGCACCAGGAGCTCGTCGAACGCAAGCACGACGTCGTCACCGTCGCCCGCACCGGCGGCGACCTGCAGTACGACGTGACCGACCCGGCCCAGGTCGCGGAGATGTTCCAGACCGTCGGCCAGATCGACGCGGTCGCAAGTGCTGCCGGCCACGTCCCGTACAAGCCGGTCGCCGAGCTGACCGCGCAGGACTACCAGGCCGCGTTCACCGGCAAGGTGCTGTCGCAGGTCATGCTCGTGAAGGAAGGCCTCACACACGTCGCACAGCACGGCTCGTTCACGCTCATCACGGGCGTCCTCGCGCGCGAACCGATCGTCACCGGTGCTGCTGCGTCACTGGCCAACGGCGCAGTGGAGGCGTTCGTCAAGGCCGCCGCCATCGAGATCGCACCGCAGCGGATCAACGCCGTGAGCCCGACCGTGTTCACCGAGTCGCTCGACGTCTACGGCGACTTCTTCCCCGGCATGAAGCCGGTGCCGCTGGCCGACGTCGCGCAGGCGTACGTGCGGTCGATCGAGGGACGGCAGACCGGGCAGATCTACGTGCCCTGAACGCTCACGCGGCCCAACAACCGATCGACGAGCACGGGCAACTGCTGCTCTCCCCCACCTTCGAGCCACAACGCGATACCGGTGCGGACGGTGGCGAGGAATGTGGCGGCCATCAACCGAGCGACTTCGTCGTCCGGTTCACGCACGACGAGTACGGCGGTCAGGTCACGCTCAAGCGCGACCTGGTCGCCTGCTTGGCGTGCGAGCAGTGACGGATGCCGGCGCAGCAGCCGCAGCTGAGCCATCCACTCGACGTCCGGGACGGGCCAGCTGCGGTACAGCTCGGCCGTGGCCGCGCGCAGAGCCACCCACGGCTCCTCGGCGGCAGGCCGCGCCGAGACCAGCGCGACCAACGCCTGGATCCGCTCGCGATCAGCGTCCAGAACCGCGTCTTCCTTGCCCGCGAAGTAGTTGGAGAACGTGCGGCGGGAAACGCCTGCCTCGTCCGCGATGTCCTCGACCGTCACCCCGTCGAGGCCGCGCTCCATCGCCAGCCGCAACGCCGCCCCGGCCAGCGACCGTCTGGTCACCGCCTTCTTGTGCTCACGGAGCGTGGTGAGGGTCTCCATGCGCCCAAGCGTAGACCGTGTACGTTGCCCATTGAGCAAATTTGCACGACGTGCAAGAATCAGAGGGTGGCGGATGTGAAGAACCAGACCCAGGCGATGGGCCACCGGCAGGTGCTCGAGTCGCTGTCGGGATTGCTGCTCGCGTTGTTCGTGGCGATGGTCAGCTCGACGGTGGTGTCCACCGCGCTGCCCCGCATCATCGGCTCGCTGAACGGCACCCAGACGCAGTACACGTGGGTGGTCACCGCGACCCTGCTCACGGCGACGGCGACCACGCCGATCTGGGGCAAGCTCGCTGACCTGTTCAACAAGAAGACGCTCGTCCAGGCCGCGATCGTGATCTTCGTGATCGGCTCGCTGCTCAGCGGCTTCGCCCAGGACACCGGCCAGCTGATCACCGCCCGCGCGTTCCAGGGCGTCGGCGTCGGTGGCCTGCAGGCACTTGTGCAGGTCGTGATCGCCGCGATCATCCCGCCCCGCGAACGCGGCCGCTACAACGGTTACCTCGGCGCGGTCATGGCCGTCGCGACGGTCGGCGGCCCGCTGCTCGGCGGCCTGATCGTCGACGTGTCGTGGCTCGGCTGGCGCTGGTGCTTCTGGGTCGCGGTGCCGATCGCCGCGATCGCGTTCGTCGTCCTGCAGGCCACGTTGAGGCTCGAGACCGTGCGCCGCGAGAACGTCCGCATCGACTACCTCGGGGCGGCCTTGATCGCCGCGGGGGTGAGCGTGCTGCTGATCTGGGTCTCGTTCGTCGGCAACTCGTTCGACTGGCTGTCGTGGCAGACCGGGGCCATGGCCGGCGCCGGGCTCCTCCTGCTGGGCGCGGCCGTCGCCGTCGAGCTTCGCGTCAAGGAACCCGTTGTGCCACTGCACATCGTCGTCCAGCGCACCCCTGCCCTGGCGATCATCGCGTCGCTCGCGGTCGGCATGGCCATGTTCGGCGGCGCGGTGTTCCTCGGCCAGTACTTCCAGATCGGCCGCGGCTACTCCCCGACCGAGGCGGGCCTGCTGACCATCCCGCTGATGGCGGGCGTGCTGGTGTCGTCCACGGTCTCCGGCCGCATGATCAGCCGCTCTGGCAAGGTCAAGCCGTACATCGTGGCCGGCACGATCATCCTGGTGCTCGGCTTCCTCGGCCTCGGTTTCGTCGACCACGCCACGGCGTTGTGGATCGTCGGCATCGCGATGGCCGTCGTGGGAATCGGCGTCGGCATGACGATGCAGAACCTCGTGCTGGCCGTGCAGAACAGCGTGCCTCTGAGCGAACTCGGCGCAGCCAGCGCGTCCGTGACGTTCTTCCGTTCACTGGGCGGCACGATCGGCGTCTCGGTGCTCGGCGCCGTCCTGGCCAACCGCGTCACCGCCGACCTCTCCGCCGCGCTGCACGTCCCGGCGGGCCAGTCGACCGGCGACACCAGCGCGTTGAACCTCAAGGCCCTGCCGCCGCAGGTGCAGACCATCGTGCACACCGTCTACGGCGACGCGACCGCGCACATCTTCCTGATCTCCGCGGCTGTCGGCGTGATCGGCGTGATCGCCGCGCTGCTGCTCAAGCCGATCACCCTGCGCACCACGATCGACCTGGAGAAGAAGGAATCAGCCGTCGTGCGCTGACTTCAGAGGGGGAACCATGGACACCGGCGTCACCGCGTTCGAATCCACGATGGACTCGTTCGGCCCTCACCCGGAACCGTCGGCACGCACCATCCTCGTCGGCGTCGACGGCTCCGACACGGCGATGCGCGCGGCAGCGTTCGCGTTCGGCTCGGCGCGCCGCCAGGGAGCACGGCTGGTCGTCACGTTCGTGGCGTGCCATTCCTCACTGGCGGCGCTCACACCGGCCGTGGCGTCGGTGTTCGAGCACGAGGCGACGGCGAAGCTGTACGCGGAACTACGCCAGCAGATCCAGTCCGCGGCCGAGGAACTGGACGTGCCGGTGACGTTCGTGAAGACGTTCGGTGATCCCTGCACGACACTGCGGGACGCGGCCGACCGCTGCCAGGCGGACATGGTGGTGGTCGGTGCGTCGCAGCAGGCTGGACACCGGTTCGCGGGATCGGTCGCCACGAAGCTGATCCGTTCCGGGCACTGGCCGGTGCTCGTGGTGCCGTAACTCGGTGGACAGCTGATCTCCGCCGACGACCCGCCACCCACGCGCCCGAGGGGCGTCAAGCCTTCCTACTGGGCCATGAGACACGAACAGCAACTCCAACACCTCGGATGACCTGCCTCCGTTCTCGGCAAGTTGTACCGGAACAAGCCGCACCTCTCGGTCAGAGGTCGGAGCGCTGCTACGGTATGCGCGGGCGCAGGGACTACTAAACTTAATTTAGTATTTATTCTTGACTCCGTTGAGGGCCCCACGCATGCTGTGGCCCTCGACGACGAGAGGTACGGGTATGCCGAGAACCCTGCTGACCGTGGCCACCATCGCGTTAACGCTGCTGGCACCCACTGCCGCCGCCGCGCCCGCGCCACCTGTAGAGCACGCGGGCGTCGACCAGGGCGCGCCCACCTACTACGACTCCGGCATCGCGCGCACTCCGTACATGGGGTGGAACTCCTACTTCGCCGTGGGAGCGGCGTCGGAGGAGAAGGTGCTCGGCGTCGCTGATCATCTGGTGAGCAGCGGGCTCGCCAAGGCCGGCTACGACATCGTGTGGATCGACGGCGGGTGGAACGCGAGCCCGCCGCGTGACGGCAAGGGTGCGCTGCTGCCCGACCCGGCGCGATTTCCGTCCGGGTTCACCAAGCTGGTGGACACGTTGCACGGCAAGGGACTCAGGGCCGGCATCTACACCGACGCCGGTGCGTCGGACGGCAAGAACTGCGCCGCCGGCAGTGGTGGCGGGTACTACGAGGCGGACGCGAAGCAGTTCGCCGGGTGGAAGTTCGACGCCATCAAGATCGACTTCCTGTGCGGCATCGCGCAGAACATGGACCCGGCGGTCGCCTTCACCCAGTTCAGTGCCGCGGTGCAGAAGGCCGGCCGCAAGATGATCCTCAACCTGTGCAACCCCGTCACGGACGAGTGGGGTGTGCCGCACCGGTGGGAGCAGACGGCGTATGTCGCGTACACGTACGGACCGCGCGTCGGCGACTCGTGGCGCACTACGACCGACGGCGCGTTCGGCACGCCGTACGAGGGCATCTGGCGTGACGTTCAGCGGAACATGGACCGGAACCTGGACCGGCCCGGCGCGCAGGGGCCCGGCCACTACAACGACCCC
>JAVXWK010001106.1:0-7070 GCA_032230575.1 Pseudonocardiales bacterium
AGGCGACCGACTTGTGCTCCTCGGTGGTGCCGGTCTTGCCGATCATGCCGCGGTTCCAGCCCGGCGGGACGGCGCCGGCGGCGGTGCCGGGTGAGACGACGTCGTGCGAGAGGCCCTGGGCCAGCGAGTAGGCCAGGTCCGGGGTCACGGGCTGCTCGCAGGGCTTTTCCTGCAGCGGGACGTCCTTGCCGTAGCGGTCGATGACCTTCTCCACCGGGGTCGGCGGGCACCAGGTGCCGCCGGAGACGATGGTGGCGGCCACGTTGGCCAGCTCCAGGACGCTGGTGGCGCCGGGGCCGAGGGTGTAGGAGCCCGCGTTGGCCTGCTTCGTCCAGTCGCCCTGGGACGGGCCGTTGGAGCCGTCCTGCTTCAGCGGCTCGCCGCCTCGGTTCACGCCGCTGAGCGTGTCGCGCATGCCCAGGCGGTAGGCCATGTCCACGACCTTGCTCAGGCCGGTCTTCTCCTGAAGGATCACGAAACCCGTGTTCGGGGACGTCGCGAGGGCCTGGGTGAGCGACATCTTGTCCGAGTACGTGCCGGCGTTGTGGACCGTCCAGGGCGTGCCGCCGTTGGCGTACGCGCGAGAGGTGTAGGTCTTCGGGACGTCGATGGGCTTGTCGATGCCGGTGACGTTGTTCTCCAGCGCCGCGGCGGCGGTGAAGACCTTGTTCACCGAGCCGGGGCCGAACGGGAGGACCTCGGCGGGCACGGGGCGGGCGACCTGGCCGAGCTCGGCCTTGTTGCCGTAGTCGCGGGAGGCGACCAGGGCGCGGACGCGGTGCTTGTCCTTGCCGGGCTCGACGACCGACATGACGTTCGAGATGCCGTTCTGGGTCTTCGGGACCTGCTGCTCGGCCGACTGCTTCGCCGCCTTGGTCGCCTTCGGGTCCAACGTGGTCTTGATGGTGAGGCCGCCGCGCTGCAGCTGCTTGTTCGTGATGCCGGCGCCGCGCAGGTAGTCGAGCAGGTAGTCGCAGAAGAAGCCGTAGATCGGGCCGTCACCGGCGCCGACGCAGCCCTTGGGCAGCAGCTGCAGGTTCTCGACCACGCCCAGCGGCGCGGCCTTGTACTCCTCGGCCTTCTTCTTGGCCTCGGTCTCGTCCGCGCCGAACGCGCCGTTCTCGCGCATCTTGTCGATGACGATGTTGCGACGCTCCAGCGCCTTCTCGGGGGAGGCGCCGGGGTTCAGCGACGACGGGCGGTTCGCGATCGCGGCGAGCAGCGCGGCCTGCGGCACGGTCAGCTTGTCCGCGGTCGTGTTGAAGTACGCCTTCGCGGCCGCGCCGACGCCATAGGTCTGGTTGCCCAGCGGCACGATGTTCAGGTAGCCCGCGAGGATGTCGTCCTTCGACACCTCCTGCTCGAGCTGCAGCGCGACGCGGGCCTCGCGCAGCTTGCGGCCGACAGTCGCCTCGGTGGCCTTCTCCCAGGCCTCCTGCTCGTTGTCGGCGCCGAGCACGAACGCCATGTAGTTCTTCACGTACTGCTGCGTCAGCGTCGAGGCGCCCTGCGTCGCGCCACCGTCCACACCGGCCTTGGCGGCGGCACGGGCGATGCCCTGCCAGTCGACGCCTCGGTGCTCGTAGAACCGCTTGTCCTCGATCGCGAGGATCGCGGCCTTCATGGTGTCCGAGATCTCCCCCGGGGTCAGCGGGATCCGGTACTGGTCGTACAGATAGGCGATCGGCTCGCCGTTCATGTCCTGGATGGTGGTGACGAGCGGCAGCTCCGCTTTCGCGAGATCACCGGACGTCTTGTCGACCTCGTCGGCCGCGCGGTTGGACGCGAGCCCGAGACCTCCGACGAACGGGAACACCATCGCGGCGAGGAGCACGCCCGCAGTCAGGCACAACCCCAGCAACTTGACCAAGCCTGACGCGCGTGCGGCGAACAAACCCGCAACTCCTTCCGAACCAAACCCCAGAGAGACTCTCTACGTATTAAGTCGCGCGGGAGACCTGTGAGGTTGCGTCCGCTGATCGACTGTTTTCCAACCTACCGGAGCAACCGCAGGCCGATCGTCGGACTAGCCCTCCTCACCTCCACGCCCGCGTGGTCGGGCAGCAGGTCGTCGAGGAAGCCATAACGCGTCAGCTCCTCGTCCGGCCGCCTGCTCACCGTCCGCCACCACACCGCGATGTCACCCCACCCCGGCGCCGACAGCGACCCGCCGAAGTGCTGCACGGACAGTGCGGCGCACAGGTTCGCGAACCGCACCCGGTGCTCCAGCGGCCACCCGGCGAGAGTGCCCAGCACGAACCCGGCGCCAAACACGTCACCTGCCCCGGTCGCGTCGAGCTGCGCCACGTTCAGCCCCGGCACGTCGACGACTTCGCCGGTAGAGCTGTCGACGGCGACCGCGCCCCCGCCCCCGCGTGTGACGACCACCACTGGCACGTGCTCGGCCAGCCTGCGCGCCGCCGCCTCCGGCGAATCGGTCCGCGTGTACCCCTGCGCCTCCACGTGGTTGGGGAGGAACACGTCATATCCCTCGAGGCGGCGCAAAAGCTCCGGCGACCACGCGCCGGTGCGATCCCAGCCGATGTCCGCGAACAAGAGCGCGCCATTCTCTTTCGCCGTGCGCACCCACTGTTCGTCCTCGCTCTGAATGTGCACGAAACACGCGCGCGAAGACGGCGGCGGGCAGAACAGGTCGTCCGCGACAACCGGCGCCTTGTGCCCGTGCGTGACCATCGAACGGTCGCGCTCCATCGCCATGGAGACGGTCACCGGCGAGTGCCACCCGTAGAACCGACGGCAATAAGAGAGGTCGACACCCTCCTGGTCGGCAAGCACGTCCCAGCAGAAGTCGCCGTACGCGTCCTCCCCGAACGCCGCCGCCAGCGCGGTCCGCAGCTCCAGCCGGCGCAACGCCACCGCCAGGTTCGCGATCCCACCCGGACACGACCCGAGCCCCTCGGCCCACACCTCCGTCCCCGCCTCGGGTGGGCGAGGCAGGCCGGTGAAGATGATGTCGAGGAAGACCGTGCCGGTGAGCAGCACATCGAAGTCCGGATCAGCCATGCGACAACTTTGCCACCCGACACTGACAACCATGCGCTGGAGACGTCCGGCGCGGGGGTTCCACTCGGGAAGGCGGTCACCGACTCCCATGCGCTAGAAACGGACCTCATGGGGGTTCCACTCAGGAAGAACGTCCAGTTCCAGCTGCTGTGGTTCGGCGGCGCCGTCTCGCAGCTGGGCACGCAGCTCACGACCTACGCGATGCCGCTGCTGATCCTCGCGGTCACCGGGTCGTTCTTCTGGGCGGGCGTCATCGCGGGCGTGCGGGCGATGACGCTGATCCTCGCCCAGATGCCGGCGGGTGTGTGGGTGGACCGCTGGGACCGCGGCAAAGTCCTCATGTCGAGCCAGACGACGCAGGCGGTGGCGGTCGCCGCGATGGCCGCCAACGTCGTCACCGGCCTGAACTCCATACCGCTCTTCATCGCGTTGGCCGCGGCGGACGGCGTCTGCACGGCCTTCACCGGTCCCGCGCGGTCGACCGCGATCAAGTCGGTCGTGCCACCGGAGCAGCTCAAGACCGCCTACGCCCAGGAGGAAGCACGCGGCCACACGGCGTGGCTCGCCGGTCCATCGCTCGGCGCGCTCCTCTTCGGGTTCGGCCGCGCGGTGCCGTTCATCGCGGACGCCATCTCGTTCTTAATAGCCGCCGTCTGCGCATGGTTCGCCAAGATCCCCGCACGCGCCGAACAACGACCACGCCAGCGCATGCACCACGACCTCAAAGAAGCCTGGACCTGGATGTGGCACCAGCACGGCCTGCGCAACCTCATCGCGATCTTCCTGACGCTCAACCTCCTCGGCGGCGCCACGCTCATCCCGGTCGTCGCAACCGTCAAGGAACGCGGCGGTCCCGACTGGCTGGTCGGCCTGGTGCTCACCGGTATCGGCGTCGGAGGCGTGCTCGGCGCGCTGGTCTCGCCCAGGGTCACCGTGACGCCCGCACGGCTCGTGGTCGCGGTCCTCGCCGTCTTCGGCGCGTGCAACCTGGCGATGGCGCTGCCGTTCGGCGCGTGGTGGCCGTTCATGCCGTTGATGGTCACCGCGATCGCAACGCCGTTGCTCAACGTCTCGGTGAGCGCGGTGTTCGCCGCGATGGTCCCCGACGACCTCATGGGACGCATGGACGCTGTCTTGAACTTCACCACTCGCGCGCTCACCCCTCTCGCGCCCGTCCTCGGCGCGTTCGCCGCAGACCTCGTCGGTGGCGCGGTCGCGGTGTTCGCGTTCGGCGCGTTGATCCTGCTCATGGCCCTCATCGCCGCGTTCACCGACCTCAGGACAACAGTCCCGAGTGCCTGATCACGCTGGCGTTTCAACTGATCCTGAGGTGCTCGTTCCGCATCCTGATCAACCGAGCCAGGTACCGGTCCAGCACCAGCCACTCGGCGAGCCGTCCCAGCGGACCGAGCGGCGCGGCGAACTCGACCACGTCGCGCATCAGCGTGCCGTCACCGTCCGGCTCGAAGTGGTGCTCGTGCCGCCACCACCGGAACGGCCCCTCGACCTGCTCGTCGACGAAGTAGCCAGGCGGGTCGCACGCGGTGATCCGCGAGGTCATCCGCCACCGCAGCCCGAAATGCCTGGCCTGCCAGGTGACCGTGTCGCCCAGCCGCATCCGGCCGGACGTGACACCGCCGATGATCCGTTCTCCGGAGCCCGCCATCGACGCGGTGTGCACCCCGACGTCCAGGCTGAGGTCGAACACGCGCCTCGGCGGCGCGGCGATCTCGGTGATCACCTCGAAGCGGGTCATGCCCCGACCATATGGCGGGCGAGCTGAGAGTCAGCCTTCCTCGGCGATCATCTCCCGCATCCGGGTGAGCGCGCGGTGCTGCGCGACCCGCACCGCACCCGGCGTCGACTCGACCGCGAGCGCGACCTCCTCGGCGGACAGGCCCACGGCCACGCGCAGCACGAGAATCTCGCGCTGACGAGCCGGCAGCTTGTGCAGCAGCCGCGTGACCTGGGTCAGCATCTCGCCGTTGACCGCACGCTGCTCTGGCCCGTCCTCGAGAGAAGGACAGTCCGGCAGCTCCGGCACGACCTCGGCACGGTTGCGGACGGCGCGACGGCGGGCGTCGGCGACCTTGTGCGCGGCGATGCCGTACACGAAGGCCAGGAACGAACCCGGCTCGTAGCGGTACTTGGACAACGCGCCGAGCACCGCGACGCACACTTCCTGCGCGATGTCCTCGGCCGAGACGAGAGTGCGCTCCCGGCCGCCGACACGAGCGCGGCAGTAGCGCACGATCAGCGGCTGGATCCGGCCGAGCAGGTGCTCGACCGCCCGTCTGTCTCCGGCTAGAGCGGCATCGACGAGGTCCGCGAACTCGGCTTCGGCGAGCCACTGATTGGAGACCGGTGCCTGGTGCACCCGACGGCGCATGGGCACCGTTGGCTGGTTCCAAGTGTCCTCGGGTGAGAGGACGCCTACACCGCCACCGGTCCGCACGGCTGTGGGTTGGACCATCCCGGCGACCTCCTCCACTACAGCGACACTAGGGGCTTCACTGAGAAAGAGACCGCAGCTAGCCGTTTGATACCGCCTGCTTCCAAGAGGACCACGAAGTCCAGCCGGGTGGGACAAGCAGCACCCAATTGGGGCAGAAGGTGGTCCTAATGGCCCAGTCTTTCGGCCATGGCGAACTGCTGGACGCCCAGGTAGCCGACGCGGAAACCAGCCTCCGAGTAGGCCAGGTAGAACTCCCACATCCGGCGGAAGGTGTCGTCGAAGCCGAGCTGCTTCACCTCGTCCCAACGGGTGACGAACGTGTCGCGCCAACGACGAAGGGTCTCGGCGTAGTCGTGGCCGAACGACCGGGTCTCGACGATCCGCAGCCGGGTGTGGTCGCGCACCGACTCCTCGATCGACCGGACCGACGGGATGAGCCCACCGGGGAAGATGTACTTGTGAACCCAGCTGTAGGTGGCCTTGCTCGCGATCATGCGGTCGTGCGGCATGGTGATCGCCTGCAGCGCCACCCGGCCGCCCGGCGCGAGCACCCGGTCGAGCATCGAGAAGTACGCGGGCCAGTATTCGGCACCGACTGCCTCGATCATCTCGACCGAGACGACGGCGTCGTACTGACCCCGTTCCTCTCGGTAGTCACGCAGCTCGACCGCCACCCGATCGTGGAGGCCCTCGTCCCTCACCCGGTCCAGCGCCAACTTCCGCTGCTCCGCTGAGATCGTCAACGACGTGACGGTCGCTCCCCGCTCGGCCGCCCGGATGGCGAGCGCGCCCCACCCGGTGCCGATCTCCAGCACCCGCGAACCGGACCGCACCCCGGCGTAGTCCAGCACGCCGTCGATCTTGCGCAGCTGAGCCGTGCGCAGGTCGACGTCCCGGTTCTCGAACAACGCCGACGAGTACGTCATCGTCTCGTCCAGGAACGCCGCGAACAGCTCGTTCGACAGGTCGTAGTGCCGGTGGATGTTCTGCCGCGAGCCGGCGACGTCGTTGACCTCGTGCTGGCGCCGCTCCGCCCACCGCCGCAGTTGCTGCAGGCGGGGCGGGATCAGCGTCGACAACCGGGCCGCGAACGCCGACAGCACGTCCGCGAGCTCGTCGGACACCCAGTCGCCCACCATGTACGCCTCGCCGAAGCCGATCTTGGCGTCGGCACCGAGGCGGTGGAAGAACGACGCGGGGCGCACGAGCCGCATGACCGGTCCGCCGGCGCCCCACGTCTTGCCGTTGGGCAGCTGAACGGTCACCGGCAGCGTGCGCACGGCGTTGCGGAACAACGATTCGGCGATCCGGGCGCGCAGGGGCGAGCGCGGTGTGGTGAACAGGTCCGGCCAGATGCCCTGGCCAGGACGGGGCAGCGACAACGTGCTCATGCACTACTCCTGGGAACGATCGGCAGACGCTTGAGATATAGAGCGATGCCATGACGGCGGATCAACGCGGACACGCGCTGGGGCATCAGCGGCCGTCTGAGGAGCATCCGCAGCCCCGTGCTGCGGGTGCCCTTCATCGTGGCGCTGAAAGTCGTCTTCCCGTTCTGCCGCAACGCGATGGTCACGGACAGCTGGTCACC
>JAVXWK010000009.1:0-17311 GCA_032230575.1 Pseudonocardiales bacterium
TCACTGGATCGGAGCAGCTAACGGTCAACCGGACGGGGGAAATCCCACCCCCACGCGTCCTTCTAGCTCAAGCGCCGCCTCTCAGGAGACGACACCTGGCAGGTAAGGAGGTGACCGCGATGACCGCGCTGCGACCCGAAATCGCAGAGACCCCGCAGGACGACGCCAGCGTCGACCGCCAGGGTCCCGGACTGGTAGGGCTGCACGAGTCCATCGCGACGTTGCTCGCCTCCCGCGGCCAGTGGCGCCAGGCCTACCAGCACCTGCGTTCCGCTCTCGACCTCGTGCACGCCGACCAGGTCGAGGAACCGCACGTTCCCGAGCAGCTGCGCCGCGAGGTCGACCGGCTGCGCAGGGAGCACGCCGAGGCACGCGAGCAGAGCCTGCGCGACAGCCTCACCGACTCCTACAACCGCCGCTACCTCGACCAGCGGCTGATGGACATGCTGACCGAGCACGGCGCGTCCCGGCACGGGCTCGCCGTCGCGTTGATCGACCTCGACTGGTTCAAGCAGGTCAACGACACCTTCGGGCATCTGCTGGGCGATCGAGTGCTGCAACGCGTGGTGGAGTTGCTCCAGCAGGGCCTCCCCGAGGACGCCTTCTGCGCCCGCTACGGCGGCGAGGAGTTCGTGCTCGTGCTGCCGCGGGTGGACGCGGCGACGGCCGTGGAGATCGCCGAGGCGGCCCGGGGACGTGTCGAGCGTCACCCGTGGCAGGAGATCGCGCCGGGGCTGCGCGTGACCGTCAGCGCGGGCCTCGCCTACGAGCCGCCGGCGGACGAGGCTCCGCAACGCCCGGCGGTGGGCGCCGAGCAGCAGCTGCTGCGCGCCGACAGCCTGCTTTACACGGCCAAGCAGTCGGGACGTAATGCGGTGGCGTACCGTGCAGACGGGCGGGTCCGCCTCGCAGGCGAGGCGTCTGGTAGGCGTGCCATCACCGAGACACGTGTTCTCGGTTACTACTGAGTGAGCTGGCTCACCCGTTCAGGGCAAGCGGACTGCGCGTAATCGCGTATAGATCGAAGCGGTATCACCCGGAGTGGTCGTCAGAAGTCGCCTACATCCGTAGTATCGCGGGCGCAACTGACACGCCGGTGATGCAACCCTTGTGTCCCGGTCGTCGTCATCTCGTAATGACGAACCGCTATAACTTCTGACCCAGAAGGGAGATTGGGTGCCCGACGACCCCCGACGTGGCGGCCCCTCTTCCCGTGGTGATCAGGATCCCCAGCAGCAGGACCAGCCGACCGGCCGTAGACGTCGCTCGATGGAAGGCTCTGGGGGCCTGAGCGTCTCGGACCTCATCGAGCAGCACAGCAGGACGAACATCCCCCGACCCGTCCCGCCAGGCTCGCCCGAAGCTCCCACGACAGGCAGGCGTGCCCTGCCGGACCCACCCGCACCGGCAACGGGCAGGCGTGCACTGCCCGATCCGCCTGTGCAACAGCCACAGCAACCGCGGCAGCAGCCGCCCGTCGCCCACCGGCCTGGTGAGCAGACGGGTACGCGCCCGCGGCCGCCGATGGCCGACCAGGCGCCACCTCAGAACTTCACCGGCGAGCAGACCGGCAGGCGGCGTCGCCCCGACGCGCCGGCCGCGCCCGCCATGCCCCCGGAACAGACCGGCACGCGGCCGAGGCCCGCCCAGAACGGTGCCTACCCGCCTCCTGGTGAGCAGACGGGAACGCGCCCGCGTCCCGACGCGACCGGGATGCAGCGCAGGCCGGTTCCCGGTGAGCAGACCGGTCCGCGGCCCATGCCTCCGAACGGCGCTCCCAACGGTGCCCCGAACGGTGCTCCGCGCAGGCCGGCGCCCGGCGACGTGCCGGCGCCCAACGGCGTCCAGCGCCCCCCGGCACCCGGGGACCCGCGCCGGATGCCTCCCGGTGACGCGCCCTCGTCGAACGGCATCCCGCGGCGTCCCGCGCCGAACGGAGTGCCCGAGGCCAACGGCATGCCCAGCGGCACGATCCGCCGTCCGGCGCCCGAGGCCAACGGCGCACCGCCGCGCAGGCTCGCTCCAGGCGACGCGCCGTCGCAGAACGGCATCCCGCGCCCGCCCGCCCCCAAGGCACCGGACGCACCGGAAGCCGGTCCGCCGCCCCGTCGGCTGCTGCCGGGTGAGGCGCCGTCGTCCACCGGCATTCCGCGCCCGCCGGCCCCCGGCGACGGTCCGGATCGCCGTGCCGTGCCCCCGAACGGGGACATGACCGGCAGGCACCCGATGCCGTCCCGCGCGGAGTCGAGCGGTCCCCGGCCGATGCCCCCGAGGGCGGAGTCGAGCGGCCCCCGGCCCGCGCCCATCTCCAACCGGCTCGGCGGCGCTCCCGCCGGACCGGCCGGTCCCGGTGGCCCAGCCGTGCCCGCTCCGGCGGCCAACGGTGCACCCGCGCCCTCGGCGCCGAGCAAGCCCGTTGCCGAGGAGCCCAAGGCCGACGCGCCCGGCCCTGAAGCCACCCAGATCGCCGCGGCGGTCGGTGTGGCCAAGGTCGAGAAGCGCGAGGACATGGACCCGATGTGCCTCACCACCGAGATGGAGGCCATCGGCGACGACGTCAAGAAGCGGCGCGAGGTCGACCACACGCTCGCGCGGTTCTCGGCGGTGCACGACGAACTGCTCGAGCAGGAGCGTCAGCGCAAGGAACGGCGCGCCAAGCTCATGCCGTGGGTCAAGGACGAGGACGATCTGGAGGAGGCGACTCAGTTCGCCGACCCGGTCAGCCTCGCAGAGGGCGAGGAGGACGGCGAGCAGAAGATCGTCGGCCGCACGCCCCAGCAGCGCAGGCTGATGCGCGGCGCCAAGGTCGGGGCGATCGCCGCCGCGGCCGTGGTGTTCGTGTCGACCGGTTTCGCCTGGGCCGCGACGCTGTACGCCGACTCCAAGATCCCGAAGATCGACGCGCTGGGCGGCAACACGCAGGCCGTGCAGCAGGCGGAGAAGCAGCTCGGTGACGAGAACTTCCTGCTCGTCGGCTCGGACACCCGTGCGGGCGCGAAGCCGGAGGACAACGTAGGCACCCAGGCCGACGAGGGTGGCGCGCGGTCGGACGTGATCATGCTCGCGCACATCCCCGCGGACCGTAAGCGCATGGTCATCGTGTCGCTGCCGCGCGACGTGCGGGTCGACCGGCCCGCGTGCCGCAGCTGGAACCCGGACAACGGCCAGTACGGCGGACCTCTCGCTCCCGAGAAGGGGGTCATGGCCAACTCCGTGTACGGCAACGGAGGGCCCGAGTGCGTGGCCAACATGATGACCCAGCTGTCCGGCCTCAACATCAACCACTTCGTCAGCATCGACTTCACGGGCTTCCGCGAGATGTCGACGGCGATCGGTGGCGTGCAGATCTGCGCGCCCAAGGCGATCAAGGACGACGAGCTCGGCGTCGTCCTCGACAAGCCGGGCAAGTACACCCTCAAGGGCGACCAGGCCCTGTCGTACGTCCGCGCCCGCAAGGTCGCGGGAGATGTCGGCGGAGACTTCGACCGCATCAAGCGGCAGCAGGGTTTCCTGTCGGCGATGCTGCGCCAGGCGTTGTCGAACGAGGTGCTGCTGAGCCCGACCAAGCTCAACAACTTCATCAACGCGCTCACGCGGTCCACGGTCGGCGACAACGTCGGTGTCGCGCAGCTGCTCGAGCTCGCGAACTCGTTGCAGAGCCTGGACGCCGGCCGCGTGTCGTTCGTGACGATGCCGCACTGGACCGACGAGGGCCCGACGAAGTCGAACAACGACAACATCGAGCGGCTGCGGGACGACGACGTCAAGAAGCTGTTCCAGACGATCATCGACGGAACGCCGCTGCCGCAGGAGAAGCCGGCCGAGTCGAAGCCGGGTGACCCGAACAGCACGCCGGTCCAGCCAGGCACGGTGATCGACCCCAAGCAGGTCTCCGTCCAGGTGCGCAACGGCGACGAGTCCAACCCCGGTGGAGCCGGTCGCACGTCGACCGCGTTGCAGCAGCAAGGGTTCAAGGTCGTCCAGGTCGGCGACTCGGCACCGGAGGCGAAGACCACCATCAAGTTCGCGAAGGGCAACGAGAACAAGGCCGCGACCCTCAGGGCCGCGATTCCCACCGCTGAACTGGTGGAGGCGCCCGAGATGGGCGGAGCCCTCCTGCTGACCCTCGGCGCGAACTTCGACGGCAAGGTCGTGGCACCGCAGGCGGGTACCCAGGCAGGCTCCAACCAGGGGCAAGCAGGCAACGATCTGTCCATTGTGAACGCGGCGCAGGACCCCTGCGCGTAGTGATTCGCCTGGGGTTCACCTCGGGTTCATCCTGGCATGTCGCTGCCGCGATGGTCGGGACGTAGGCTGAGCGCCATGCGCGAGGCCTACCATGACCAGCTAGAAGAGCTTGCCGGACGACTGGCCGACATGACCGGCATGGTCGCGGCAGCGATGGAGAACGCGACCGCCGCACTGCTGCAGGCCGACCTCGGCCTCGCGGAGCAGGTCATCAGCGGCGACCAGAAGGTCGACGACGTCCGCTCCAGCATCGAGGAGCAGTCGTACGCGCTGCTCGCGCTGCAGGCACCGGTCGCGACCGACCTGCGCACCGTGCTCGCGGTGATCCACGCCGCCGAGAGCGTCGAGCGCATGGGCGACCTGGCGCTGCACGTGGCGAAGGCCGCGCGGCGCAGGCACCCGGCGTCCGCGCTGCCGGACGACGTGAAGCCCTACTTCACCGAGATGGGCCGGATCGCGGTCAAGCTCGCCACCGAGGCGGCCGTGATCATCCGCGAGAAGGACATCGACCGCGCGCGCAACCTCGAGGACGAGGACGACGCGATGGACGACATCCACCGCCACCTGTTCTCGGTGATCATGGACAAGGACTGGCAGCACGGCGTCGCCACCGCGGTGGACGTCACGCTGCTCGGCCGCTTCTACGAGCGCTACGGCGACCACGCCGTGTCGGTCGCCAAGCGCACGGTCTTCGTCGTCACCGGCCGGATGCCCGGCTACGGTGGCGACGAGAACCTCTAGACACCGTTACCTGAACTGCCCATCGCGTTCGGCGACCAGCTCCGGATCGGCGTAAGCCTCGGAGAACTCGGCGAGCACGGTGGGCAGTTCTTCGTCCCACGCCTTGCGCGCTTCCTCACGCGGCAGATCCCGTGCGTCGACGGTGAAGTACGCCCACGCGCGCACGATGTCCGGCAGCAGGGCCAGATCCTCGTCGCTCACGTGCAACCGCGCGGCCACGTTCAGGATCAGCACGGCGGTGAGCGACGCCGGTCCGTACACGACGGGATCGCGGTTCTGTTCCACCGCAGCGGAAGCGACGATCTGAGCGAACGCCCGCGCGGCCTCGACGTCGGCGATCCCGTGCGGTGAGGCCAAGAACGCCTCGACCGTCTCGTCCGTCCTTTCCGGACTGACGGCAGGAATCTCGTAGTCGCCGGGCACCAGCAGGCTCACGCGTGCTTCCGCGAGCGACATCAGCTGAACGGGATGCAGGGCGTCCTCGTCGCCGATGAGACCCTCTTCCGCCTCGTCGTCCGTGCAGTCGGAACAGAACTGCTCGACGTCCGGCCACAGGCGGTCGAACACCTGCTCCGCGCTGAGCGGGGTGATCAGGTTCCGGAACGCCTCGGGCGTCGAGGAGATCATGTCCTCGAGCAACGCGATCGTGCCCTCGTCCGGCGTGGAGAACAGCTCGATCGAGGTGGCGCCGAGCACCGGCTGCCGCATGAACATCATCGTCTCGGGGACGCCCGCACGGTCCTGCGTGAACGCGATGACCTCCACGTCCCCCAACAGGTTCGTGACGAGGAAGGCGTCGCGGAACTGCGGCAGCGCGCCCGGCGAGTACCAGCCCGGTTCCTCGACGCCCTTGGCCGCCAGCTCGTTCGCCGCGGTCATGACCATGGCCCTGAGGTCGGCGTCGCCCACCCCCGACAGCGCGCGAAGCGCGGTGAGCGCCTCCGGCTGCTCGATTCCGCTCAGGGCGTCGACCATGCGGCCGTACTCGGACGTGAAGGCTTCCAGCCAGTCCTCGAATCGCCAGGCACCGAGCCACAGCGTGCCGAACAGCTCGCTCGCCCACGACTCGGCCAGCAGCCACGACTCGGAACGCAACGCGGCCGCCGACTCCAGCAGCGGCGCGTAGGGCGACTGCTGCTGAGGCCGGCGGCCGGGTGCCTTGCCTTGCTTCTTCTTGCGGCTCTTGCTCTGCGGGCTCACCCGCCAGAATTTAGCCGAAACGGCCGGAGATGTAGTCCTCGGTCGCCTTCTGGCCGGGGTTGGAGAAGATCTTCTCCGTGTCGTCCACCTCGATCAGCTGACCCGGCTGACCGACACCCAGCAGGTTGAAGAACGCGGTCTGGTCCGACACGCGCGCGGCCTGCTGCATGTTGTGAGTCACGATGACGATCGTGTACTCCTTCTTCAGCTCCGTGATCAGGTCCTCGATCGCCAGCGTGGAGATCGGGTCCAGCGCGGAACAGGGCTCGTCCATCAGCAGGACGTCCGGCTGCACCGCGATCGCGCGGGCGATGCACAGACGCTGCTGCTGACCGCCGGAAAGGCCACCACCGGGCTTCTCGAGGCGGTCCTTGACCTCGTTCCAGAGGTTGGCGCCGCGCAACGAGCGCTCGGCGACCTCGTCGAGCTCCTTCTTGTTCTTCACGCCCGCGAGCCTCAGGCCCGCCACCACGTTGTCGCGAATGGACATCGTGGGGAACGGGTTCGGCCGCTGGAACACCATGCCGATGGTGCGGCGCACCTCGACCGGGTCCACAGTGGACGCGTAGATGT
Source organism: Pseudonocardiales bacterium (assembly GCA_032230575.1). Lineage (GTDB taxonomy): Bacteria > Actinomycetota > Actinomycetes > Mycobacteriales > Pseudonocardiaceae > Lentzea. The sequence goes on from JAVXWK010000009.1 coordinate 6,763, forward strand.
CCTCGCCGTCGAGCAGCACCTTGCCCTCGACGCGCGCGCCGGGCGCGACCTCGTGCATGCGGTTGAGCGACCGCAGCACGGTGGACTTGCCGCAACCGGAGGGGCCGATGAACGCGGTCACGTTGCGCGGCGGCACCGCGAGCGCGACGTTCTCGACGGCGTGGAACTTGCCGTAGAAGAGGTTCAGGTCCTTGATGTCGAGTCGCTTGGCCATGTCCGCCCGCTCACTTCGTCTTCGGCGCCAGCGTCCGCGAGATCACGGTCGCCAGGAGGTTGAACAGGGTGATGAGAACGACGAGCGTGATCGCCGCGCCCCAGATGCGCTCAAAACCCGCCTGCGTCGGGTTGTTGCGCTCGTTCACCATCATCAACGGCAGCGAGGCCATCGGGCCGTCGAACAGGTTGTAGTTGATGAACGGCGCGTAGGCCGCCAGCACCAGCACCGGCGCGGTCTCACCCATGACGCGGGCGAGGGCGAGCATGATGCCGGTCAGGATGCCGGAGAGCGCCGTCGGGATGACGATCTTGACGATCGTCTTCCACTTGGGGATGCCCAGCGCGTACGAGGCCTCGCGCAGCTCGTCCGGGACGATCTTGAGCATCTCCTCGGTCGTCCGCACCACGACCGGCACCATCAGCAGCACCAGCGCCAGCGACACGGCGAAGGCACTGCGGCCGAGGCCGAAGTACGTGATCCACACCGTGTAGACGAACAGCGCCGCGACGATGGACGGGACACCGGTGAGGATGTCGACCATGAACGTCGTCGACTTCGCCAGCTTCGAGCGGCCGCCGTACTCGACGAGGTAGATCGCGATCATGATGCCGATCGGCACCGAGATGACGGCGCAGATCAGGCCTTGGACCAGGGTGCCGTAGATCGCGTGGTACGCGCCGCCGCCCTGCTGACGAGCCAGCAGGCCCGACATCGACTTCTGCCACCAGTCACCGTCCAGGATGACCGGGAAACCGCGCTGCACCACGGTGTAGAGCACCCACACCAGCGGGATGATCGCGACGAGGAACGCGCCCCACACGAGTGTGGTGGCGAGACCGTTCTTGAACCGGCGGGAGACGCTGACCGACTGGAACGTCGGCGGCGTCGCGAGACGCGTGGGGTCCGCGAGGTTGGTGCTCACTCGTACTCCTTGTGGCCGGCGACGATCGAGCGCGCGATGGCGTTCACGACGAAGGTCAGCACGAACAGCACCAGACCGGCGGCGATGTAGGCACCTGCCGAGCGCGGGTCGTTGAACTCGGGTGCGGCCAGCGCGATCTTCGACGCGAACGTCGAACCACCGTCGAACAGCGACCAGCCGAACGCGCTGGTCGCGGTGCTCAGGATGATCGCGACGGCGATGGTCTCACCGAGCGCGCGGCCGAGACCGAGCATCGAGGCGCTGACGTAACCCGCCTTGCCGAACGGCAGCACGGTCGTGCGGACGACCTCCCACTTGGTCGCGCCGAGCGCGATGGCGCCCTCGATGTGCATCGTGGGCGTGCGCTCGAAGACCTCGCGGCTCACCGCCGTGATGATCGGCAGGATCATCACCGCGACGACGATGCCCGCGGTGAAAACGGTGCCGCCGAGCTGCACGTTCACGTTGCCCTTGGCGAAGATCGGGATCCAGCCGAGGTTGTCGATCAGCCATTCCGAGAACGGGAACAGCACCGGGCCGAGCACGAACAGGCCCCAGAGGCCGAAGACGATCGACGGCACGGCCGCCAGCAGGTCGATGACGTAGGCGAACGGCCGGGCGAGGTTGCGCGGCGCGTACTGCGTGAGGAACAGTGCGATGCCCAGCGCGATCGGCATGGCGATCAGCAGGGCCAGCAGCGCGACCACGACCGTGACGAGCGTCAGGTCGACGATGCCGAACCGCAGGTTCGCGGCGTCTGTGGTGTTCCACTCGCGGCTGGTCAGGAAGTTGACGTTGTCCAGCCCGAGCGACGGGATGGCCTGCAGGATCAGGAACAGGCCGATCGCGCCGATGAGGACGACGATGAAGACACCGGACCCCGTGGCCAGGCCGCGGAAGATGCGGTCGCCAGGCCGAACGTGCGGTGCCTTAGGGGTCTCTGGAGCTTCCGGTGTCGGGGGAATCGGAGCCTCCGTGGCAGTGGGAGCAGCCGGAACGCCCCGCTCGGCTCCGGGGTCACCGGAGCCGGCGGGGCGCTTGGCCACGACGGGATCGTTCATCGCGTCAGCGTCGGTCGAAGTCTCGCATCAACCTCAGGCGATCGCCTTCACGGCGGTCAGCAGCTTGTCCTGGAACGCCTTGGGCAGCGGCACGTAGCCGGCCTCGGTCAGCTGCTGCTGGCCCGTGGTGGCGGCGACGGTCAGGAACGCCTTGACGGCCTTGGCGGTGTCGGCGTCGTAGCCCTTAGAGCAGACGATCTCGTAGGTCGCGAGCAGCAGCGGGTACGCACCGGCGGCCTTGGTGCCGTAGATCGAGTTCAGGTCGAGGACCAGGTTGTTGCCCTCACCCTTGACCTTGGCGCCGTCGATGGCCTTGCCGGCCGACTCGGCGGTCAGCTCGACCGCACCCGCACCAGCCTCGATCTTGGCGATCGACAGCTTGTTGTCCTGCGCGAACGACCACTCGACGTAGGTGATCGCACCGTCGATCGAGCCGACGGCCTGCGAGACACCGGCGGACTTCTCCTTGCCCTCGCCGACGCCACCCTTGAACTGCTTGCCGTCACCCTTGGTCCAGCCACCGGCGGCGGTCAGGTACTTCTGGAAGTTGTCGGTGGTGCCCGACTCGTCCGAGCGGTAGATGACCGCGATGTCCTTGTCCGGCAGCGTCGCCGAGCCGTTCAGGGCCTTGATGGCCGGGTCGTTCCACTTCTTGACCGCGCCGGAGAAGATCGCGGCGGTGGTCTTGGCGTCCAGCACGAGGCTGTCGACACCTGACACCTTGTAGCCGATCGCGACCGGGCCGAAGACCAGCGGGAGGTTCCACGCCGGGTTGCTCTGGCAGCGCTTGGCGGCCGCCTCGGTCTCGGCGCCGTCCTTCAGTGCGGAGTCCGAGCCACCGAAGTCGACCTGGCCGGCGTTGAAGTTCTTGACGCCCGCACCGGAGCCGGAGGGGTTGTAGGCGAGGTCGACGCCGGGGCAAGCCGCCTGGTAGGCCTGCACGAACGCGTCAACAGCGTTCTTCTGTGCGGAGGAGCCCTCGGCGTTCAGCTTGGTCTTGCCACCGCACTCGACACCGGTAGCGGCGGGCGTGTTGTTGCCACCCGCGCCCGTGTTGTTGTCGGAACCACACGCACCCAAAAGAAGCGCGCTGGCCGCGACGAGGCCGAGCACGGCGCCGTGCCGCTGGATCTTCACCTTGGTCCTCCACCTTGCGGAAGCATTAGCGGTTTCGCGACGGACGTCGCCGCTCGCTACGGAAGGTAGGTAGCCATGGTGGACAGCCCACCTAGTCGGAGTGAACGACAGGTGAACACCGAACGGGAAGTGACGGGTCACACGGCTGAACGAGTGACGGCGTGACCAGCGCGTATGCGTTTTGTGACAGTCCGTTGACTACCGGGCGTACTGGACGTCGGCGTCCCACAGGGTGAAGCCGAGTTTGGTGTAGACGCGCACGGCCGCCGCGTTGTCCGACTCGACGTAGAGCATGACCTCTTTGACCTGCTGTTCCCGCAGGTACCGGAGGCCGGCCAGGGTCAGCGCCCTGCCCAGGCCACCGCCCTGGCTGTCGGGATCGACGCCAACGACGTAGACCTCACCGAGGTCCGGCGTGTGCACCTTCGTCCAGTGGAAGCCCACCAGCCGACCGTCCGCGTCGAACGCGAGCAGGAAGCCCTTCGGGTCGAACCACTCCTCGTCCTCCTTGGCACGGACGTCCTCGATCGACATCGAGCCCTGCTCCGGGTGCCAGTCGAACGCGCGGTGGTTCACGTAGACGACCGCGGCCTCGTCCTTGCCGGGGACGAACGGCCTGATGGTGATGCCCTCGGGGATCTTCGGCTCTGGCAGCTCGTTCTCGACCCGCAGCCGCATCCTCAGCAGCTCGCGCACCTTGCGGAAGCCCATTTTCCCGGCGAGCTTCTCGGCGTCCGGGTGACCGCCGTGCGCCCAGATCCGCAGAGACTCCTGCGGGAGCGCTTTCACCAGCGCCTCGCCGACGCCCTGATGGCGGTACTTCGGGTGCACGGCGAACTCGGCGACCTTGTGGCCGCCGGAGTCACCGATCATGTCGACGTGCGCGTACCCGGCGAGCTCGCCGTTCAGGTGCGCGAGGAGGTGCTTGCTGCCGTGCGCACCGGGGCGCATCCGCAGTCGCACGGCCTCACCGACCGGTGCCACGCCGTCGGTGCTCTCGGCAGCCTCGAGCAGCTGCCCGACTTCGGCAGCCTGATCGGTCGTCAGCTCGTCGTACCAGCTCAGTTGCGCCACACAGGCGAACCTACCGCGCGATCAAACGCTCATCCAGAACGCGGACCGCGTCACCCATCTCGTCGACCTCGGCCATCTCGGCCGGGCGGCGCGGCGAGCCTGGGCGCGGGGGGCGGACGAACTTGTACCCCACGTTGCGCACGGTGCCGATCAACGCCTCGTGCTCGGGGCCGAGCTTGGCGCGCAACCGTCGCACGTGGACGTCCACAGTGCGCGTGCCGCCGAAGAAGTCGTAGCCCCAGACCTCCTGCAGCAGCTGCGCGCGGGTGAAGACCCGGCCCGCGTGCTGCGCGAGGTACTTGAGCAGCTCGAACTCCTTGTAGGTGAGGTCGAGCGGGCGGCCCTTGAGGCGCGCGGTGTAGGTGGCCTCGTCGATCACGAGGTCGCCGAGCTGCAGGGCGCCGTCGCCACCGGGCTGGGTGGCGCCGCGGCGCGAGCGGACCAGGCGCAGCCGGGCGTCGACCTCGGCGGGACCGGAGTTCGGCAGCAGGATCTCGTCGACCGACCAGTCTGAGTTGACCGCGACCAGACCGCCCTCGGTGACGACCGCCACCACGGGCACGTCCACGCCGGACGAGTCGAGCAGGCGGCACAGCGAGCGGGCGCCGGCGAGATCCGTGCGGGCGTCGATCAGCACGATGTCGTGGGGACCGGCTTCGAGCAGCGCGGAGACCTCTGGACGCAGCGGGCGGACCGCGTGCGGGAGCAGTGCCAGTGCGGGCAGCACGGCCTCCGGGTCGGGGTCTGTCGTCAGCAGCAGCACGTCGATGCTCATCGCGGCGCCCTCCTTCTCGGCCGTGGTCTGGTCACCTCTGACCAGCACACGGCGTACGGTGACCGGGCCCCGTTGCCTGCGGATGACGGAGACAATACCGGTGCAACCCGAGAAAGTCCCAGGTCAAGAAGCCGTGCTCACAGTTGTTTCCACAAGCGTCACGCCTGTTACATCCGTGTCACATGACGGAGTGCGCTTGCACGGCGTCCACTACAAGAGTGAAAACGACCTCGCTTTCGTTGTGGGACATGGGTTCACGAACAACGTGACCAAGCCGTACGTCGCGCGAGTGCTTGCCCGATTGGCCGCGCACGGGGGTGTCGTCGCGTACGACTTCCGCGGCCACGGACGGTCCGAAGGACGCTCCACGGTCGGTGCGGACGAGATCCATGACGTCGAAGCGGCGGTTCGCTCGGCTCGCGAGCTGGGCTACTCGAAGATCGCCACGGTGGGGTTCTCCATGGGCGCCTCGATCGTCATCCGGCACGCAGCTCTGGGCGAGACCAGGCCGGATGCCGTGGTGTCCGTGAGTGCGCCGGCGCGGTGGTGGTCACGGGAGACCGCACCGATGCGGCGCGTCCACTGGTTGCTGGAGCAGCCGCACGGCAAGCTGGCGGCACGGGCGATCGGGGTTCGGCTCGGCGAAAGCTGGGTACAAGCGCCGGAGAGTCCGCTGGAGGTGGTGGCGCGCATCACGCCCACCCCACTGCTGATCGTGCACGGTGACCTGGACCACTATTTCGGTCTGGAGCACGCCGAGTCACTGCACCGCGCGTCCTTGGGACATGCCGAGCTGTGGATCGAGCCCGGTATGCGACACGCGGAATCAGCCGCGACTCCAGACCTGGTAGACCGGATGGCGGCATGGATCGCCGGCAAAGTCGAGGACGAGGAATGACTGCGCACACCCCTGCACGGCCGCGAAAGAAGAAGTCCCGGCGCGGGAAGTTCCTCCTGATCACGGTGATCGTGCTGGCACTGCTGCTCGTGGCCGCCGACTTCGCGCTGGCCGCGGCCGGCGAGTACCAGATCGCCCAGCGGATGCGGGAGAAGCTGCAGCTCGACGAGGACCCGTCGGTGCGCATCAACGGCTTCCCGTTCATGCTCCAGGCGGTCCGCGGCGACTACACGCACGTGGCGATCGACGCGTCCGGCGTGCCGATCAAGAACGAGGCGCAGGGCGTCGACCTGCGCGATCTCGACATCCACGCCGACCTGCGGCACACCCGCGTGGAGCTGTCCGACCTGCTGGCGGGCAACGTCTCCAAGGCGACCATCGACCAGGTCGAGGGCAGCGTCAAGATCAAGTCGCTGGACCTGAACCGGCTCGCGAGCCAGGTCACGCCTTTCGACAAGCTCTCGATCGACCCGGACAACCGGGTCACCACTACGACGACGACCACCACCACGACCCCTGGCACGCCGCCGGCGCCGCAGACGACCGCCGCGATCAAGCTCTCCGGCCAGACCAACGTCGCGGGCAAGGACGTCAAGCTCACCGCGTACGGCCAGATCTCGCTGGCCGGTGGCGCGATCCAGATCACGGTCGACGACATCGTGCTGGACGACCTCTCGCTCAAGAACATCATCCCGACGCTGCGCCAGGCGCTCGCGGTCAAGATCGACCCGGGCAAGCTGCCGTTCGGTGCGACGCCCACCGCCGTGCGGGTGGAGCCCGGTGCGTTCGTCCTGTCGGGCGTCATCACGGATGTACCGTTGGTCCAACGATGACTGGTGTCTGGGCGCTGCTGGGCGCGCTGGCCGTGGCCGGTGCGATCGGTGTGCTGCTCAAGGTCCGGGAGGGCCGCATCTCTCGTCGTGACTCTTCTGCCGACCTGCCCACCCCCGTGCGTGAGCTGCTCACGCCGGGGGTGACGCTGGTCCAGCTCTCCACCACGTTCTGCGCGCCGTGCCGGCACGCGAAGGTGATCCTGAGCGACCTGGCTTCCCGCACCGACGGCCTCACGCACGCCGAGCTGGACGTGACGAACCTGCCGGACGTGGCCGCGCAGCTGGGCGTGATGCGCACACCGACGACGCTCGCTCTCACGGCTGATGGCGTCGAGGTGTTGCGAGTCGGTGGCGTGCCGAAACGCGACACATTGCTCGCAGCGCTGCAACCACATCTGCCCTAGGGGCCCTAACCCGGTCGAGTGAACCTGCGTTGTTCCACCAGATGGACATACCTCCCGGCCCGAGGGATTGAGGGCTACCCTCGCTGGCATGACCATGCTGCTCACGAAGCGACGCGCGGTTGATCTGTGCCGCGTGCGCAGCAGCCTGTGTCGCACGACGAGCTGATTGGGCCGCTTGACGCCCAGCAGCCACCTCTGACGGACTGAATTTCTCCTCGTCCGAATGTCCGGAGGTCGTCGTGCCCAAAGACTCCCCAGTAGACCCGCGCGGACCGCGCTTCTCCGCCTGGATGACCACCATCGTCCTGGCCATCGTGCTCCTCACCGGCTGGTGGCGACTGCTCGCCGCGCAGACGGTGCTGTTCGCGATGTGCGCGTTCATCTCGCTGAAGCTCAACCCGTGGGGCCAGGTCTACCGCTACGCGATCCAGCCCCGGATCACCCCGACCACCGAACGCGAAGAGGCCGCACCGCTCCGCTTCGCCCAGGGCGTCGGTTTCGTGTTCGCGCTGATCGGAACCCTCGGCTACGCCACGGGTCTGACCACGCTCGGCCTGGTGGCCACGGCCCTCGCACTGGTGGCAGCGCTGCTCAACGCCGCGCTGGGCCTGTGCCTCGGGTGCGAGATGTACCTGCTGCTGCGCCGGTACGCACCCGCCCTCGCACGTCCGCAATCGCAATAGCCCACGCACTACAACAGGAGCAACGTCCCATGAGCCGTGAGAACGTGCTGGTCTCGGCCGCCTGGTCCGAGGAGAACCTCCAGACGCCCGGTGTCGTGTTCGCGGAGGTCGACGAGGACACCACCGCGTACGAAGGCGGCCACATCCCCGGCGCCGTCCGCATCGACTGGAAGACCGAACTCCAGGACCAGGTCCGCCGCGACTTCGTCGACCGCGAGGGCTTCGAGAAGCTGCTCTCGGCCAAGGGCATCTCCAACGACGACCAGGTGATCCTCTACGGCGGCAACAACAACTGGTTCGCCGCCTACGCCTACTGGTACTTCAAGCTCTACGGCCACACCAACGTCAAGCTCCTCGACGGCGGCCGCAAGAAGTGGGAGCTCGACGGCCGCCCCCTGGACAAGGACGAGGTCACCCGTTCCGCGACCTCCTACAAGGCGCAGGAGCAGGACCACTCGATCCGCGCCTTCCGCGACGAGGTCGTCGAAGCCATCGGCAACAAGAACCTCGTCGACGTCCGCTCGCCCGACGAGTTCTCCGGCAAGCTCCTCGCGCCTGCCCACCTCCCGCAGGAGCAGGCCCAGCGCGGCGGCCACATCCCCTCGGCCGTGAACGTGCCGTGGAGCAAGGCCGCGAACGAGGACGGCACCTTCAAGTCCGACGACGAGCTCCGCGAGATCTACGCCGAGGCGGGCTTCGACGGCAGCCGCAAGACCATCGCCTACTGCCGCATCGGCGAGCGCTCCTCGCACACCTGGTTCGCCCTGCGCGAGCTGCTCGGCCACGAAGACGTCAAGAACTACGACGGTTCTTGGACGGAGTACGGCTCGCTCGTCGGCGTGCCGATCGAACTCGGTTCCGGCAAGGAGGCCTGATTCTCATGACCGACTCATGCGGCGCGCCCGTCCAGGGCGGCACGATCGAAGCCACGACCACCGAAACCGTCCTGCAGGGCAAGGTGATCGCCGACGGGTCTCCCGTAGGCGGCGCCTACGTCCGCCTGCTGGACTCGACCGGCGAGTTCACCGCCGAGGTCGTCTCCTCCCCGGAGGGCGACTTCCGCTTCTTCGCCGCCCCTGGCAGCTGGACCGTCCGCGCTCTGCACCGCACGGGCAACGGCCAGGCCGACATCTCAGCGTCGGGCCCCGGCATCCACGACGTGCAGATCGCGGTCGCCTAGTACCTGGTCGGTAAGGCGAAGGCCCTGGCGGAGACTCTCCGCCAGGGCCTTCCGCGTGTTCTCCGAGGACTGGTGACGGCTCCGGAACAGGCGCACCCGGTGTCCTCCACCACCACAACCCTGCACGTCAACCAGGGCGAGATATCCTCCACCCCGTGGAACACATCTTCACCGGACTCCTGGTGCTAGTGACCATCGCAGTCATGTGGTTCGCGGGCTACGTCGTGTACCGCCTCTACTCCGACCAGCGATGACCGCAGGCACCCCCGCCGCAGGCGGCAGCCCCATCCCAGGCAGCGGCGACGAAGCCATCCGCCTGGCAGAAGAGCGAGCCGCCGCCACGCGAGCCCGCAACCTCCCCCAGTTCACCGACATGCCCATCCCGGGCGACACGGCGAACCTGCGGGAAGGCGCGAACCTCAACGACGCCCTGCTGTCAGTGCTCCCGCTGGTAGGCGTCTGGCGAGGCGAAGGCGAGATCGTCTACCCGACGATCGACGGCCCGTTCCGCTACGGCCAGCAGATCACCTTCGCCCACGACGGCCGCCCATTCCTCGTCTACGAGGCGCGGTCATGGCTGCTGAACGAGGCCGGCGAGGTCATCCGCCCAGCAGCGAGAGAACAGGGCTTCTGGCGCCCGCAGCAGGACGACACCATCGAGATGCTGCTCACGCACAACACGGGCATCGTCGAGCTGTACTACGGCAAGCCGCGCACGAACACCTCCTGGGAGTTCGAGACGGACGCCGTGATCCGCAGCGCGAGCGCCAAGGAAGTCCAGGGCTCGCAGCGCCTCTACGGCATCGTCAACAACGGCGATCTTGCCTACGTCGAGGAGCGCGCGATGGTCGGCCAGCCGATGCAGCCGCACGCGTCGGCGCACCTCAAGCGCATCGTCGGCTGACCTGACGCACGGCAGGGCCGACACGCGGACAACTTCGGGTCGTGGGATTGTTCAACAATCCCACGATTCCCCGTAGCATGGGTCCATGCTGCTCCGGCGCTGCGGAACCGACGCCCTCCTGGTCGAGGTCGACTCACTGACCGAGGTGGCGGCTGTCCGCGCGGCTCTCGAAGGCCTCGACGGCATCGAGGAACTGGTGCCCGCCGCCAGAACAGTGCTGGTCAAGGGCGCTCTGACGCAGGTCAGGGAAGTCCTCGCCACCGTCGACCTCACCAAGGCGCCCAGGAACCACCCGCGCGAGATCACCATCCCCGTGGTCTACGACGGACCGGACCTCGACCTGGTCGCCGAAACAGCGAGCATCAGCCCCGAAGAGGTCATCAAGCTTCACACAGAGGCCGCGTACGAGGTCGCGTTCTGCGGGTTCGCGCCCGGCTTCGGCTACCTGACCGGCCTGCCGG
>JAVXWK010000014.1:0-8465 GCA_032230575.1 Pseudonocardiales bacterium
AGCAGATCCTGCGCGCCGACACGTCCTTGCTCCCGGCCCCATCAGCCCCGTCGCCCGTCGCGGTCCACCCGGCACAGCTGCCCGCCGCGCTGCCCGTGTTCAGCGGCAGGCAGACCGAGCTCGACGACCTCACCACGAGGCTGCGGGACGTCCCCGCACCGAACGTCGTCGTGGTGCACGGAACGGCGGGCGTCGGCAAGACCACCTTCGCGGTGCACTGGGCCACGCTCGCGGCACCGTCCTATCCGGACGGTCAGCTGTACGTGAACCTCCGCGGCTTCGAGGCGGGAGGTGTGGCGAGGCTGCCGGAAGAGGTGCTCGGCGAACTGCTCGACGCGCTCGGTGTGCCCGCCTCCGACCATCCGACGGGACAGGACGCGCTGGCCGCCCGTTATCGCAGCGCGCTGGCCGGCCGCCGGATGCTGGTCGTGCTCGACAACGCGCGCGGCGACACCCAGGTGCTCCCGCTGTTGCCCGGCGGCACGGACAGCCTCGTGCTGATCACCAGCCGGCTCGAGCTGACCGGGGTCGTCGTCGCCACGGGTGCGCACGCGGTGCGGCTCGGCCTGCTCGACGACGAGGAGTCCGCCGCTCTCATGGCACTGCGGCTCGGCCGGGACCGGGTCGCCGCCGAACCCGAGGCCGTGCGCGAGATCGCGGCCGCCTGTGCTCGGCTGCCGCTGGCGCTCGCGGTGGTGTGCGCGCGAATAGCCGGTGACCGGCGGCCGTTGCACGAAGCCGCGAGCGATCTCGTGCAGCGGGAGGGGAATCGCCTCGACACGCTGGGCGTGGCGGATCCGGCCGCTGACCTGCGCTCGTTGCTGTCGTGGTCCTACCGCGCGCTGACACCACCGGCCGCCCGGCTGTTCCGCCTGCTGTCACTCATGCCCGCCGCCGAGTTCACCCTGGAGGCCGCGGCGAGCCTGGCAGGACTGCCTCTGCGGCAAGCACTTTCCGCGATGCGGGAGCTGACCGAAGCATGTCTGGTCACGCCCCAGCGCGGCCGCTACAGCTGGCACGACCTGCTGCGCGACTACGCGGGCGAACTCCTGGAGGAGAGCGCGGAGGACATCCGCGCGGCGCACCGGCGCCTGCTCGACCACCACGTGGTGCTGACGCTGGCCGGGGTCGCCGCGATGGACCCGAACAACGAGGACCAGCCGCCACAGCTGGAGATCGCCGCCGGAGTGCAACCGGCTCCGGTGTTCGACGACCACTCCGCGCGAGCCATGTACGCCGCCGAGTACCCGACGGTCCTGGCGTTGATCCGGCGTGCCGCGGACCTCGGGTTCGAGCCGCACACCTGGACCCTGGCCTGGTACCTGCGCCGGTTCCTGCACTGGGGCAGCCGCATCGAGGACCTGGGCACCTGCAACGAGATCGCCCTGAAGGCCGCCGAACGCATCGGCGACCAGCGCGGGATGGGCTACGCGCGGCGGGCGCTGTCGTTCGTGGCCAGATGCCGCGACGACGACGCTGCCGCCGAACTGCACCTGGACCGGGCGCTCACCGCGTTCACCGCGGCGGAAGACCCCATCGCCCAGGCCTACGTCCATCGCCAGGCGATCGGCATGCTGATCGACTACCGCGCGGACTCCGGCCAGTACGACGCGGTGTTCGCCCAGCTCGAACAGGCGCGGGCACTGCTGCGCGACGCGGGCAGGCTCGACCTCGAGGCCGCGCTGCTGACCCCCGCCGCCCGGATCCTGTGGCAGGCGGGCAGAACCGAGGAGGCGGTCGAGGCCGGCCTGGTCGCCCGCGCGCGCAACGAGGAACTGGGCCGGAAGTCGGACCTGGTCGACGCCCTGGACGTGCTCGCCTTCGCCCACGCCAAGCTCGGCGAGCACCAGACGGCCATCAAGTTCAAGGAAGAACGCATCGCGATCTTCAGCAGGACCGACGACCCGAGCCGCTCGCTGAACCTGCGCGAGCTGATGGCGTTCGAGATGATCGAACTGATCAGCCTCCTGCTGGGCGCCGGTGAGGACGCGCGTGCGGAGGCGACGCAGCGCGATGTGCTGCACGGACTGCGGCAGGAGCTGACGGACCCGCGCTTCACCACCAACGACGAGGCCACCGACGACCTGCAGGCGTTGCTGGTCGACCTGGACGCGCTGATCGCCACGGAGAATCCCGGCCGCCAGTGGTACACCGCCTGCGAGACGATCTTCCGCCGCGTCGGGGAGCTGGCCGAACAGGCCGGCGCGCTGCGGTGGATGGCGCACATGGTGCCGGAGGGCGTGATCGCGGCCGGCGATCAGGCCTGATCAGCCGCCAGGTGTTCGACGTACTGCACCCGGCTCACGTGCAGCAGCCCGGCGAAGCTCGAGTGCGCCTCTGGGTAGTCGCCCTCCCCCGGCGCGAAGTGCATCCCCGCCCACTCCCCGTCCGGACCGGTCCTGGCGGGGTCGAGCAGCCAGATGTCCTCGCCGTCGGCGATCAGCAGCGAACGGCGGAACAGCTCGAGCAGCTCGTCGGGTTCGTCGTCCTCGTCCAGTTCCTCGCCGTAGATCTCGATCAGGTCCGCACCTCGCTCGCAGTCGCGCAGCCAGTCGATCCTGGCGCACGGCAGGAGCTCGTCGACGAAGAACGCGACCATCCCTTCCCAGCCGTCGGTGACCGCGAGGAAGGACCGCAGGCTCGGCGGCAGCCGCGTGCCCAGACGCTGTTCGGTGGCCGCGATCGTGCGCTCGTCCGCGGGTCGCGCACCGAACCAGCCGTTCGCCGCGTGTTCGGGCTTCATGAACTCGCGCTGGTAGACGTTCGCCGTCCGCACGTACTCCCTGCCGTACTCGACCAGGTATTCGTGCCAGTCATCAATCACCAGGACAGCGAACTACACCGAACGGACGCATTGTTTTGCCGTCGCGCGACCGTGCCCGGCGAAGCCAGAACTTCTGCACATCAGGACAACTTCCGGATTCGGGGCAACCCACCTGCACTGCCGGGCCTTGACAGCGCGGAATTCATTGCCCATTTCACGAACCCGAATAGCATTCAATTGTTCCCGAACACCGATGGAGGTGAATGTTGCGCGCCAACCCACCGCCGCCACCGTGGTGAGCTCATCTGGAAACAAGTCCTGACGATCGACCGAAACGGGTCTCCCACCGCCTGATGGCGTCGCACCCGGATCGGTCGATCACACGGGTGTCACGTTCCTGCTGAACACGTCTCCGATCAACCGGATCGACGCGGGCCCGCCGGGGTTCAACAGCACGTCCACCTCGTGTTCCCGAAGCAGATCGGCCAGCTCCTTCGCGGTGACACTCGCCCGCCAGTTGTCCGTCTGCACGCGGAACCGCTGGGCCGGCGCCGTCGACACCAGCAAGGACAGCACGTCGTCCGGGGCCGGCGCGATGATCGGCTTCCCGTCCTCGTCCAGGGCCACGTCGAACACGCTCTCCCTGATCACCGCGAACAACGCGTCCGAGTCGGCCTCGCCGCGCACCAGGAGCTGGAGCGTCGCGTCCACCGGGTCCGTCGGCGATCCGGGCTGGGACGGCCGGTAGCCGGGGTTCGCGCTGAACGTCCCGACCGTGCCGTCCGCCGTGACCAGCCAGCCGCCGACGACCGCGTCCATCGGCGGTCCTTCGGCGCCCTCGCTGTCCGCCGCGGGCTCGGGAGCCTGCCAGGCGGGGTCGATCAGGAACACCCACTGGTCATCGCCCGCCGTGGTCATGTCGCACCTTTCTCGTCGAGATGTTCCGAAGGTACCGCTGGTGGCGCGTCACGTCCGTGCACCCCACACGACCGTCATCGCCGCGAGTGCCTCGGGGTTGCCGTCGCCCGCGAGCGCGGACAGCGCCGTACGAGCCGGCTTCACACCGGCCAGTGAGGCAGCCACGAGACCCTCGACGTCCACCGTGCGCACGAGCACCGCGACGGCGTTCTCGTCGCCCGCCTTCGCCAGGTCGACGAGCGCCGTGCGCGCCACGGCGATGCCTGCCTCTGACAGCGTCGTGAGCCTGGGTACGTCGTGCCGGTTCACGAGCACCTGTGCCGCGAACGCGTGCCCGCCCAGCGCCAGTTCGAGCAGCGCGTCGACCGCGCCCGCCAGAGCGAGTCCCTCGACGTCCTGCGCACGGGTCAGCTCGGCGATCGCGTCCGCGTTGCCCGCCAGCGCCAGTGCGTCCAGGGCCTCGCGGGCCTCGGGGACGCTCGCCGCCAGCACGGCCACCGCGCGGACGTCGCTCTCGGGGTGCGTCAGGAAGACCTGCAGCGCCTCAGCGTTGCCCCGGCGTGCCAGGTCGACCAGCATCGTGCGGGCGAGCTGGACCCCGGCGTCCTTGAGCCTGATCAGGCCCACCACGTCACCACGGTCGCGGCGCTCGTGCACGAGCGTCTCGCTCGCGACGACCGTGATCTCCACGCGGGCGGCCTCGGCCCGGCCGGCGGTCCTCGGCTCCACGACCGCGTCGAACTCCGCCGTGCGCATGAGCTCCCGGAACGATCGGTCCTCGCGAACCGCGCCCTGCTTCTTGAACGCCGACAGGTGGGTGCTGACGAGCGTGCGCAGTTCGGTCAGGGTGTCCTGGGCGCGCTGCTCCGCCTTGGCCTTCGCGTCGGCCGCGGCGTCCGCCTGCCAGACCGACAACGCCATCCGGCCGTGCCCGATGAGCTTCAGGATCGGCAGCGAGCGGTCCGGGTCGCTGTGCTCGACCAGGATCTCCGCGAGCGAGATCGCCAGCTGGTTGAGCTCCTCGCGGTCCTTGATCGGGCCGGGCGCGCGGACGTCCGCCTTCGAAGCCGTGGTGTCGAAGTGGATGACGGTGTCGAGGGCGCTGAAGTCCCACGCCGTGTTGTTCGCGTTCAGGCTGACCGGCCTGGTGACCTCGCCCAGGACGTAGTCCCAGCCGGCCTTGCCGGTCGCGGTGAACAGGCCGCTCGTGCCGGGCACCCGCACCCACACCCGCGGCTGCCTGGACGACCCGGTCCGCACCCGGAACTGGTCCACCACCGAGACGATCTGGTCGCGCAGCTCCGGGTGGGCGGTCGCGATGTGCCGCAACGCCTCCTCGATCACCACGCTCGCCTGCTCGTGCTTCGCGGCCACCTCGCCGTGCAGCTCCCGCAGGTTCAGCAGGCCGTCGTGCTCGGACACCAGTGCGCGGGCGCGTTCGACCACCTCGCGGATCAACGCGATGGTGGCGGCGCGGTCCGCCGTCGTCAGCCTCTCGCCGGCAGGCTTCGGTTCCGAGGGCGCGTACTCCCAGTTCGCTTCCAGGGCCCGCCTGATCTCCGCCCGGTCGGCGTTCACGTCCGTCGGGAAGACGTTGAGGTGGCCGCCTTCCGACACGACCAGGGCCGAGCCCCGCAATTCGACCTCATGCGTCGCCGCGGCCACCGACCCGTCGCTCGTCGCGCCCACCAGCCGAGCCTGGAGGTCGGACGCGAACCCGCCTGGCGTTCCCGCGTGTGGTGAGACCAGGAGCGCCGGCCGGAAGCCGAGACCTGCCTGCAGGTGCGGGGCGACGATGATCGCGAACTCGCGACCGTCCAGCCGGACCTCGCCGATCTCCGCGACGGTGACGATCGCCGAGGTCTGATCGGCGTTCACGACGATGATCCGGAAGCCGCTCACCTGGGGGCCGGCGATCAGCGTGCGGTCCTGCCCGGCCAGCCGGACTTCGTCGATTCCGGACGTGGCAAGCGCTTCGAGGACTTCGGGCGCCCAGGTGTTGTTCGTGGACGGGAAGACGAGACCGCGCTCGGTCAGTGGCGTCTGGTGCACAGCCGCGACGGGGAACCTGCGTTCGCGGCCCGCGGCGTCCTGGCCCGAGACCAGGCGGCGGTTCCAGTCGGCGACCTGGCTCAGTTCGGAGTACGGCGTGCCGCCCAGGTCCTCGACCGGTGCGAGGTCTTCGATCGACTGCAGGTTCGGGCCGCCGAGCAGCTCGGCGACGTGCGCGCCCAGTGCGTCGGGGCCGTTCCAGGTCGTCACGGTCGCGTGGGCGTCTTCTTCCGTGTCGACGCGGAGCACCTGCACGCGGAACCGGTCGCCGCTCGTGGGCAACGTGGTGCCTGGGCCGAACACGCGGTCGATGCCGACGACGAGGTCGTTCCAGAACGCCTCGCGCCGCGCCGGGGTGACGTCGTCGCCGAAGACCGGCTTGATCTTCAGCCCCGCCTCGCGGGCCCACACACCGGGGTAGACCTCGACTCGCCCGGCCTCGTACACGAAACCGTTGGTGTTCACCGTGACCACCGAGGCGTGGTCCCGCACCTCGTCGAACTCGGCGTCGCTGATCCGCGCCTCCGCCAGCATCTCGTGCAGGCCGGCGAACGTCCGCACGTCGAACTGCTCGTTCGCGACGGCGAGCAGCAGCACTTCGGCGACGTCCGGGGTGGCGCGCAGCCGCAGTCCTCTGAGCACCGCGACCAGGGTGTCGACGGGCGAGCGGCCGGGGACCTTCGTCTCGCGGTCGACGTACGACAGGTGCGCGAGGGCTGCGGCGCGGTCGGTCAGCGTGTCGAGCTTGCCGTTGAGCGTCGGCGCCTGCTGGTAGTTCCACCGCAGCTCGTGGGTGAGTGCGAGCTCGTCGGCGACGTCCTCGGCGTCGTCACCGCCGAAGATCCGCAGGTGACCGCCGTCGGGCACGACCAGTTCGGTGCCGTTCGAGGGGATCAGGTTGCTGCCGATCGCCACCCGCCGTTCGAAGCCCAGCTCGGCGAGGCTCTCCCACAGCTGCTCGGCCAGCCGCTCGTGCCCTTCCTGGTCGCTCGACGACATGCCGGCGAGCACGACGAGGCCGCCGTCCGGGTGCCCGTCGAGCGCGCCGGACGACCGCAGCAGGTGCGCCAGCGTGAACCCGTCGACCCGCACGTCGTACAGGCCCGGCACGTGCACCAGCGCGTTCGGCCCGCTCACCCGCACGCCGACCACGAGCACGCCGCCCGGCGACATCGTGGCCAGGTCGAACGTGATGCTCCGCGGTCGCCTGCTGTGTTCCTGCACGACGATCGTCGAGGTCCGGCCCGGCGCCAGCAGCCAGTCCCGCAGCGGCGACGTGCCGGGGCCGAGGAGGTCGACGCCGACCACCTGGTCACCGTGGCGCTGGAGGGCGTGCGGCACCTGTTTGGTCGTGATGCGCACGTCCTGCAGCTCGTCGCCCCTGAGCGCCCGTCCCGGCAGGACGATGCCGCCCCACGACTCGGCGGGGACGTTCTGCACGCTCCAGTCGTCCGGCGAACCCGCGTAGGCGCCGGACGTGCGCTTCGACCCGAACACCTGGCGCAGCTCGTCGGACGCTTCCTCGGCCTTGCGAACGCGCTCGGCCACGGGCAGGTCGCGGTCGATCCGCAGCCGGTTCGCGACGAGGTACACGATGCCCTCGTACACACGGCGGTACGCGATGTCGTTGGGGTGCCCGGACTCGATGATCGGTGCGGGGGTGGCGTGGCGGGCCGTCACGACGCGGATCGCTTGGCGGAGAAGGGCTTCGCGGTCGGGCTCGCCGTCCACGACGGCCTTGGCCAGTGCGAACGAACCCTGCCACCGGGCTTCGAGCGCGGGATCCACCAGAGGGCTGCGGCGGGTGCTCTGCCCGCCCGATGCCTTGGCGGCGACCAAACTGACAGCGGCGGCCGGTTCCTCCGAGCGGGAGGCAGGCAGCGCGGCCTCGACCTCACCCAGCGACGCGAGGAGCTCGGCCCGGCCCGAACCGGACAGGACCTGGTCGACCACACCCTGCGCGTCGAGCAGCTCGAAGGCCTGCGCCACCCTCTCCACGTCGTGGTCGGTCAGCAGGCCCAGCACGTCGACCAGCGCGCCGCCGAGCACCTCGGCGTCGAGGTCGCGGCCGAGCACGGCGTCCGTCAGGCCGAAGAGCTGTGCGAAGTCGTGGGCCCGGGCGAAGTCCTCCGCGAGCTGCCGCTGCGAGGCGGGGTCCGCGTTGCCGACGACGCGGACGATCTCCCGCAACGCCACGGACGCGGCGTCCGGGCGGACCGCGCTCGTCGTGAGCGGACCCGCCAGGCCGACCTCGTCGATCAGCGCATGTGCGTCCGCGGGCTCGGGATCCGCTGCCAGCGCGGTCCCCACCACCAGGCCGCTGTCGAGCGTGCCGTCGGCGTCGAGCCGCGCGAACCCGTCCGCGAGCTCAGCCGCTGCCTCGGGCGTGCTCGCGAGGTGGTCCAGGACGTCGAACAACGCGCCGCCCAGCTCCTCCGGCGAGAGGTCGCGGCTGAGCAGGAGCTCCACCATCCCGTGCTGCGAAGCCAGGTCGAAGGCCTCGGCGTAGGCCGTGGCGCTGTCCGGGTCGTCCATGATCGCGTGGAGGGCGGTGTGCAGCGCGAACTCGGCGGCCTCGCCCGACGCCAGCCGGTCGGCCAGGCCGGTGTTTGAGGCCTGCACCTTCGCGTTGGCGGTGGCGTCGTACTCGGTCCGGAGCGGTGCGGGCGAGGGCTCCACACCGGTCTGCTGGACCACGCCGAACAACCACATGCCGGTGTCCGGCCGGAAC
>JAVXWK010000021.1:0-5071 GCA_032230575.1 Pseudonocardiales bacterium
AAGCTGTACCGCGCGAACTTCGATCGTTCGCTCCATGATCCGGAGTTTGCTGAGCTGGGGAAGATCTCCGAGACGCCGGCTCAGATCCCGATGCTGGTGCTCGCGGGTGCCCAGGACGGTTGCATCACGCCGGACAAGTACGACGCCGCCACGGGTCTCGCCCCTGGATCGAGGGTCGAGATCGTGGCGGGCGCCGGGCACTTCCTGCAGCTAGACCGCCCCGACGAGGTCGCGGCGCTCGCGCTTGACTGGCTGCGGTGACTTGCGGACGCGGCCCCACGGCTTGAACACCGACAGGATGTAGGCGAACAGCAGCAGCGTCGGTGCGACGACGACCGGGTGCATGATGCCGGACGGAATGACCGCGGCCGGGTCGCCCGCCAGCATGCGCCTCCCGATCTGTGCGGCCTCGGCCACGCCAGGGCGCAACGAGAACGCGATGAGCAGCGACATGCCGATGTTCATGAACAGCTTGATGGCGACCCACCAGTACTTGACGAGGCCGTACTTGCTGCCGACGCCGAGCACGACGCCGGAGATCATGCAGACGATGCTGGCACCGAACATCGGCCAGATCGCGAAGACGTCGATCGCCTGGATGGCGACGCCCGCCATGTTCACGTCCGAAGTGTTCAGTGCGACCACGACGCAGATCCCCAGCGCGAGGTCGATGCCGAGCCACGCCGCCGCCGACAGGACGTGCACGAGCAGCACGGCCTTGCGGGCGCGGCCACTGAGCTTGCGGGTGGTAGTCATCGCGGTGCACTCCTTCTCTCGTGGTGTCGCGTCTTACTCTCGCGACCACGAGCGCCCGCATCATCCGCTCACACTCTGATCTCGCGTACGTCAGATTGCGTACGCGTCTGCGCCACCGTCATCGCCGCGAGCACGACCGCCGCGCCCAGCAGCTGCACCGCGGTGAGCCGCTGCCCGAGCGCCGCCCAGCCGACGACGGCCGCCACCACCGGGGTCAGCAGCCCGAGGAACGTCACCTGCGTCGCGGTGAGCAGCGTGATCCCGCGAATCCACACCACGTACGCGGCCGCTCCGCCGAACACCGACAGGAACGCGTAGCCCGCCACGTTCCGCGCGGTGAACGACGGCAGGTCCTCCAGCGCGAAAGCCAACGGCACCAGGATGATTCCGCCCGCAACGAGCTGCCACCCGGTCGTCGCGAGCGCGGAAGCCGGCGACACCCACCGCTTGTTCAGCACGATCGCGGTCGCCGTCACCGCCGCTCCCCCGAGAGCCGCGGCCACGCCGAGCGCGTCCAGTCGTGCGCCCGCCTTCAGCACCAGCAGGCTCACGCCGAGCAGACCGGCGAGGCCTGCGAGCACGATCCGGGGAGTCAGCCGCTGGCCCAGGAACCTGCTCGCCAGCGCCGCCACGAACAGCGGCTGGATCGCGAGCAGTGTCGCCGCGACGCCACCCGGCAACCGGTATGCCGCGAGGAACAGCAACGGTGTGAACGCGCCGATGTTCAACGCGCCGAGCACCAGCGACCGCCACCACCATTCGCCGCGTGGGAGCTCACGGGCAAGCGCGATCAGCATCAGGCCGGCTGGGAGGGCACGCAGCAGCGAGGCCAGCAACGGGCGGTCGGGCGGCAGGTACTCGGTCGTGACGTAGAAGGTCGTGCCCCAGATGGCCGGAGCGAGCGCGGTCACGACCACCCGATGGTTGATCACCACTCCACGCTAGCCACGTGCCCCTGAACCCCGAGACCGCCGTCCGGCAGGTCGATGAAGGGCGCATTCATCGACCTCAGGTGGATGAATGCGCCCTTCGTCCCACCGGACATAGCGGGTGTAACTCGGCCTAGCTAGCCGCCGGGTGTGACGATCCCTTGCTCGTACGCGAACACCACCGCGTGCGTGCGGTCCCGCAACCCGAGCTTGGCCAGCACCCGCGACACGTGCGTCTTCACGGTCGTCTCCCCCAGGAACAACGCCGCCGCGATCTCCGCGTTCGACGCACCCTTGGCCAGCTCCACCAGCACCTCGAACTCGCGGTCGGTCAGCGACGGCGGCCGCGTCTGTTCGGGCCGCGCGGTGCTGAACCGGGCGATCACGCGCCGGGTCACCTCGGGCGAGAGGAGCGCATCACCGCGCGCCACCACCCGGACCGACTCGACCAGGTCCTCCGGTGAGGCGTTCTTCAGCAGGAACCCGCTGGCGCCCGCCTGCAGCGCCTCGAACAGGTAGTCCTCGCGGTCGAACGTCGTCAGGATGACCACGCGGGTGCCGTGGCCCGCGGAGAGGATCTGCCGGGTGGCTTCGAGGCCGTCCATGCGCGGCATCTGGACGTCCATCAGCACGACGTCCGGCCGCAACGACGACACCAAAGCCACTGCGTCGACGCCGTCGCCCGCCTCGCCGACCACCTCGATGCCCGGCTCGGTGCCCAGGATGACGCGGAAGCCGGCGCGGACCAGGTCCTGGTCGTCGGCCAGCACGACTCGCAGACTCACGCGGTCTCCTCCGAGGAAGCGCTGGGGAGTGATGCGCGGACGAGATAGCCCGCGTCACGCCGTGGGCCTGCTTCGAGCGAACCGCCGTGCACCGCAAGACGTTCGCGCATCCCGACAAGGCCGAAACCGGAGCCCGACACAGCGGACAGGCCACGTCCGTCGTCGGCGATCTCCAGTTCCAGAGCGCTGTCCAGGAACCGCATCCGCACGTCGACGTGGTGTGCGCCCGCGTGCTTCACGACGTTCGTCAACGCTTCCTGCACCACCCGGTACGCCGACAGCGCGACGGCCGACGACACCTCTCGCGGTGAACCGTAGACACCGTGCGAGACCTCCAGTCCGGCGGCGCGGGCGTTGTCCAGCAGTTCCGGCAGGTCGTCCAACCCCGGCGCGGCACGGAGATCCGGTTCCGTGTCCGCCCTCAGCACCCCCAGCAACCCGCGCAGCTCGTTGATCGCGGTCCGGGCAGTCTGCTCGACGGTCTGCAACGTCTCGCGCGCGAGAACAGGGTCGGAGTCGAGGACTCGGCGGGCGGCACCGGCCTGGATGCCCATCACCGACACGTGGTGCGCCACCACGTCGTGCAGGTCGCGGGCGATCCGCATGCGTTCGGCCGCGATGGCTCCGCGCGTGTTCTGCTCCTGCGAACGCTGCAGTTCCTCGGCCTGGAACTCCAGCTGGGCCTGGCGCCGGGCGGCCGTCCACGCCATCTCGCCCACCACGTAGGCGAAGACGAAGAAGAAGATGTTGAACTCCAGTCCGTAAAGGACACTGGCGAGCGTCGGGTCCATCGGCCCCGCGGCCTTGTTGAAGCTCTGCACCGGGCCCAGCAACGCCCGCACGAGGCTGAAGCCCAGCCACAGGAACATCGCGACGATCACGCCGACGCGGGACCAGCGCGCCACCACGCGGTTCTGCTCCCACGCGCCGACGGTGAAGATCGTGAGGAACAGGATCGCGGACGGCACCAGGTTGTCGCCGAGCTGCCGGACCTGCGCGGCGATGAACAGCGCCGACACCACGAGCATGACGGCCAGCGGGTAACGGCGGCGCACGACCAGCGGCACGGAGAGGGCGAGCACCCAGGCGAGTTGTTCACGCAGGTCGGGAGCCCGGCCGAAGGCGAACGCGCCCACGCTGTTGACCAGCACGGTGAACTCGACCGCGCACAACAGCACGAGCACGGCGATACCGATGTCGCGGCGCCGTTGCGCAGGTGTCGGACCGGGCCGCCGCCACTCGTTCCACACGGGCTCTTCCACTCGATCACGGTACCCGGCAGGCCATTTGCATCGGAAATCGAAGTTATTCACCCCCAGGGGTGTTTCAGGCCACAAAATTGGACTGGCTGACACCCGTTACCCAATACTCCACGCTACCGCCGAGTAACTCCCCCTGCGACGAGGCCTGGTATGTCCATTCGCCATGTATTCTTGTCGGCCACGATGCTGGTCGGCACACTCACCGCCTGCGCCTCCGGAAACCAGGACGACGTGCCCGTTCGCACTGGTCCCGGCGTCACGGCTGAATCGATTTCGCTCGGCGTGCTGACCGACATGACGGGCCCGTTCAAAGCGTCGTCGGTTTCCCGCATTCGCGGTTACGAACTTTATCTGGACACCGTCAACAAACGCGGCGGAGTGTGCGGGCGGCACATCGAGCTGAAGCAGAAGGACCACGCGTACGACGTCCAGAAGGCGCTCGACGGCTATTTCGAGCTCGAACCCCAGGTGCTGGGTTTCATCGACGTCTCGGGCACGCCGATGACCGCGGCCATCGAACCCGACCTCATGCAGACCAGGGCGCTGACCGTCCCCAGTTCGTGGGCCGCCTCCCTGCTCGGCAACCCGCACATGATGATCGTCGGCACCACCTACGACCTCGACATCATCAACGGCCTGGACCACTACAAGCGCAAGGGCGCGCTCGCGGCCGGCGACACGATCGCCCACCTGCACCTGCGCGGCAGCTTCGGTGACAACGCGCTCGAGGGAAGCCGGTTCGTCGCGGAGAACTGGGGCATGAAGGTCTCCGAGCAGGCGGTCACGGAGACCACGGCGAACCTGATCGAGCAGATCACCGCGCTGAAGGCGTCCGGGGCCAAGGTTCTGGTCCTCAGCCTGACGCCGCCGCAGACCGCGGCCGCCGTGGGCATCGCCGCGCAGCTCGGGTGGACGGCGCCGATCCTGTCCAGCGCCGTCAGCTACGACCCGGCGATCATGGAGTCGCCGGTCGCGCCGGTGTTCGCCAAGCAGGTCATGCTCACCTCGCCGGTCGCGCCGTGGAGCGCGGACGTGGAGGGCGTCCGCGAGCTGCGCGCCGGCTACCAGGAACGGTGGCCGAACGAGCCGGGCACGTTGAACACCGTGCACGGTTACACCGTGGCGATGGCGTTCGTCGCCGTGCTGGAGAAGGCCTGCGGCAAGAAGGACCTGACGCGCGACGGTGTGCTGCGCGCGTTCCACGACACCAACAGCATCAAGGCCAGGGGGCTGACCGGCGAGCTGCGGTTCTCCCTGGTGGGCCGGCCGTCCGCGACCCAGTCGTACATGTCGCGGCCGGACGCCGAGGTGCCCGGCACGCTGAAGGTCGAGGAGAACC
>JAVXWK010000789.1:0-4465 GCA_032230575.1 Pseudonocardiales bacterium
CCTGCCGATATATCAGTTGTGCAAAAGACGTTTGCGGACGACCGCAAACGTCTTTTGCATAAGAGCGGGTTTGTGCTGGTCAGAAGGCTTTGACGTCGAGGTAGGCGGCGAAGGTGCCCAGCCAGTGGTCGGCCATGTAGCCGTGGCCGCCGAACACGTAGGTCCACCCGGCCTCGCGGTGCGCGGCGGACGCGGTGCGGGCGAGCTCGGCGTACCGGTGCCCGGCCGGCAGGGAGTCGGCGATGGCCTCCCAGTTCCACGCGCGGGACAACGCGAGGCCCGCGAGGTGCGAGCCGTAGGGGTCGCTGGGGTCGTCGACCGGGAAGGGCTCGCGCAGCACGCGCCATCGTTCCGCGTCGAGGTCCGGCAGGTAGGCGTCGAACCAGGCGCCGAACTCCGGGGTGTCGAGGGCGCGGCGCATCAGGTCGGCCGTCGTCAGCGCGGGGGAGAGGAAGTCGGCGGCGTCCGGCTCGAACCCGCCGTACGCGACCTCCTCCCGGTGCCACCGCAGAGCCGCGTCGATGCACGCCGACGCCAGCTCGAAGTCGCCGTTCACCTGAGCCGCGTCGAACACCAAGCCGGTCGCGAACGCGGTGTTGCCGTGGGTGCCGGTGCGTACTGGGAGCCGCGCGGCCGAGATCCATTCCAGCCACCGGTCGCGCAGGACGTCCGCGATCGGCGCCACGGACCACGGCAGGCCGGAGGTCCGCAGTTCCGCGTCGAGCAGCAGCAGCCACGCCCACCCGTAGGGGCGCTCCCAGTGGCGGCCCGAAGGGGAGGCGAAGAAAGCGGCCTCGACGGCGCAGTTCTCGTGCGTGATGAGCTTTTCGAGCGCGTCACGGGCCAGGTCGGCGCCGGGCAGCGACGGACGCAGCCGCAGCAGCCGCACGGCGAGCCACGTCTGGTGCACGCACGAGTGCCAGTCGAACGACCCGGCGAACACGGGATGCAGCACCCGCTGCGGTATCAGCCGGTCGTCGCCGTCGATGACGTGCGACCAGTGCACCGGGTGATCGCGCTGGATGTTGTCGATCGCGATGGCCAGCAGCCGGGTCGCGGTGCCGTCATCCAATCGGGTGGCGTCCATGGCCACATCATGCAGTGCGCCGTCTCAGTAGGGCAGAGGCCGATAGTTGACAAGTAACAGACTTCACCCGCTGATACACCATCTGATGGTGCCCATAGCAACGCCCCTCGAACTGCTGACAGGCCCGGCCCGGTCTCTCAGTGTGGGACAACTAGGATGAGCAGCGTGAACTGGACCGTGGACGTGCCCATCGACACGCTTCCCGAGCTTCCGCCGCTGCCTCCCGAGATGCGCAAGCGCCTGGACGACGCCCTGTCGCGCCCGGCCGCCCAGCAGCCCGACTGGCCCGACGCCGAACAGGTGCGTCGCGTGCGGACCGTGCTCGAGAGCGTGCCGCCGATCACCGTGCCCGCCGAGATCGACCGGCTGCACGCGCAACTGGCGCAGGTCGCGAACGGTGAGGCGTTTCTCCTGCAGGGCGGTGACTGCGCGGAGACGTTCGCTGACAACACCGAGCCGCACATCCGCGCGAACATCCGGACCCTGCTGCAGATGGCCGTGGTGCTGACCTACGGCGCGAGCCTTCCGGTGGTGAAGGTCGGCCGCATCGCCGGCCAGTACGCCAAGCCGCGTTCGTCGGGCATCGACGCGCTCGGTCTGCCGTCCTACCGCGGCGACATCATCAACTCCCTGGTCGCGACGCCCGAAGCCCGTGTCGCCGACCCCGGCCGCATGATCCGCGCCTACGCCAACGCCGGCGCGGCGATGAACCTGCTGCGTGCGCTGACCGGCGCGGGTCTGGCCGACCTGCACCGCGTGCACGACTGGAACCGCGACTTCGTGCGCACCTCGCCCGCGGGCGAGCGCTACGAGGCACTGGCCGGCGAGATCGACCGCGGCCTGAAGTTCATGTCGGCGTGTGGCGTGAACGACCAGTCGTTGCACGGCACGGAGATCTTCGCCTCGCACGAGGCGTTGCTCCTCGACTACGAGCGTGCGCTGCTCCGCCTCGACACGACGCGCGACGAGCCCAGGCTCTACGACCTGTCGTCGCACTTCGTGTGGATCGGTGAGCGCACCCGTCAGCTCGACGGCGCGCACATCGCGTTCGCCGAGATGCTGTCGAACCCGATCGGTCTCAAGATCGGTCCGACGACGTCGCCGGAGATGGCCGTCGAGTACGTCGAGCGCCTGGACCCGCGCAACGAGCCGGGCCGCCTGACGCTCATCTCGCGCATGGGCAACCAGAAGGTGCGCGACGTGCTGCCCGCGATCATCGAGAAGGTCGAAGCCAGCGGCCACAAGGTCATCTGGCAGTGCGACCCGATGCACGGCAACACGCACGAGTCGTCCACCGGCTACAAGACCCGCCACTTCGACCGCATCGTCGACGAGGTCCAGGGCTTCTTCGAGGTGCACCGCCGCCTCGGCACGCACCCCGGTGGCATCCACATCGAGCTCACGGGTGAGGACGTCACCGAGTGCCTCGGTGGCGCGCAGGAGATCTCCGACGACGACCTCGCCGGCCGCTACGAGACGGCGTGCGACCCGCGCCTGAACACGCAGCAGTCGCTCGAGCTCGCGTTCCTCGTCGCCGAGATGCTCCGCTCGTAAGAGTTTCCTGAAGACGAGCTGAAGAACGAAGGGCCCCGCGTCGAGAACGCGGGGCCCTTCTGTTTGCCCTGATCAGAGACCGATGATCGTGATCTCCGTGCCGCGCTTGGCCTTGGTGCCCGGCTGCGGGTTCTGGTTCACGACCGTCGCGTTGTTGCTCTTGTTGAACTCGACCTTCACCTTGAAGCCGCGCTCCTCGAGCTCCTTCTTCGCGTCGCGGACCTTCTGCCGGGTCACGTCCGGCACCTCGATCTCCGAGTTGTCCTGGAAGAACACGGTGACGCGCTTGTTCGCGTTCCCCTCCAGCACAGTGCCCGCGGGCGGATCCGTGCGCACAGCGCGCGCGTCGTCGCCGTTCGCCGCGTCCTGACCGGTCGCCTCGACCGGTTCGAGCCCGGCTCGCTGCAGCTCCGCGAACGCCTCGTCCTTCGACTTGCCCTGCACGTTCGGCACCGGCCTGCGCGGCGCGGGACCCTTGCTCAGCACCAGGGTCACCGGGCTGTTGATCTTCAGCGCCGTCCCTGGACGCGGGTCCAGCGCCACGACCTTGCCGATCGGCACGGTGTCGTGGAATGCGTCCTTCGTCGGGTCCTTGGCCGCTTTCAGGCCAGCGGCCTCGATGTCCTTCGTCGCGGCCTCGACGTCGACGCCGGCGTTGATGAACGGCACGACGGGCTTGCCGCGCGAGACGGTGATCTTCACGGTCTCGTTCTTGCGCAGCTCCGCGCCCGCGGCGGGGTCGGTGCTGATGACCTGGCCGTTCGGCACGTCGTCCGACGGCACCTTCTCGACCAGCCCGGTGAGCTCCGCGGCCCTCACCAGCTGCGACGCGTTCACCTCGGACTGCCCGACCACGGCCGGCACAGCAGTCCAGCGGCCCGCGCCGAGGTACCAGGAGAACAGGCCGACGATCAACGCCAGCACGACCACCACGGAGCCCCAGATGATGAAGAGCTTCTTGCGCCGCTTGCGCTCCTCCTCGACCGGGTCGACCTTCGGCTTCCTCTTCTGCGGGGGACGACGCCGCGGCTGTTCCGGGCGCGGCATCGCGCGCGTGCCGGAGATGCCCGGCGGCGTCGGCGGGCCCGTGTTCACCGTCGTCATCGCGGACTGCACCGGCTGCACCGGCCGGGTCGCCTCGGCGATCGACGGGGGAGTGGCGCCGACCGAGACCGCGACCGGTCTCATGACCATCGTCTTGTCGTTCTCGGGCGCGGAGCCGGGAACGGGCACCGGCTGCGGCGTGAGGCCCAGCTCGGAGCCCACGCGCTCGAGCTCGGACAGGAACGCGTCGGCGTTGATCGGACGCAGCGACGGGTCGCGCCGCGTCGCCTTGCGCACCAGCGTGTCCAGGGCCAGCGGGATGTCGGGGACCGACGGGACGTCGTTGTTCACGTGCTGGTAGGCCACCGAGATCGGGGTCTCGCCGCGGTACGGCGCCTGGCCCGCCAGCATCTCGTACAGCACGATTCCGGCCGCGTAGACGTCACTGCGCGCGTCCGCGGCACCCGTTTCCACCTGTTCAGGTGAGAGATACGCCACAGTGCCGAGAATCTCGCTGTCGCTCGTGACGCCGTTCTCGGCGATCGCGCGGGCCAGCCCGAAGTCCGCCACCTTGACCTGGCCACCCGGTCCGATCAGCACGTTCTCCGGCTTCACGTCGCGGTGCACCAGCCCGGCGCGGTGGGCAGCACCCAACGCGGACAGCACGGGGCCGAGCACGCTCAACGCCACGGCAGGAGGGAGCTTGCCGCGCTGATTGAGCAGGTCACGGAGGTTTCCGCCGTCGATCAGCTCCATCACCAGGTACACCTGGTCACCGTC
>JAVXWK010000096.1:0-3470 GCA_032230575.1 Pseudonocardiales bacterium
CCGGCCCGATCGTGCCGAGTGCCTTGGACACCTCGTCCCCGGCGAACATCGCACGGATCAGGCCGAACGTCTGCGGGATGATCAACGCTGCCGAAGCACCCTGCACCACGCGTGCTGTCAGCAGCACCGCCACGTGCGGTGCCCACGCGCACAACACCGAGCACAGCACGAAGACGAGCATCCCGATCACGAACACCCGGCGGCGCCCCAGCACATCTCCGATCCGGCCACCGGCGATCAGCAGCAGCCCGAACGGCAGCGTGTAGCCGTTGGTGAGCCACTGCAACGCCGTGTCGCTCATCGGCAGTGAGGCACGCACAGCGGGCGCCGCGATCGGCATCACCGTGCTGTCGAACAGGTTCATCGCCTCGGCGAGCAGCAAGGCGGCGAGGGCCGGCCAACGCCAGCGGTAGGTCGGTGTCATGTTCGCGAAGCTAGGTAGTCACGAACAGAACATCCGCAAGAGCGGCCGAGCTTGACGGATAATGCCAACTATGACCCTCGACGATCTAGATCGAGCCGTCCTCCACGCGCTGCACATCGACGGCCGCGTCCAGTTCAACCACGTCGCGGCAGTTCTCGGCACGTCACCGCAGACCGTCGCCAGGCGGTACCGGAAGCTGCGCGAGAACAGCGCGCTGCGAGTCGTCGGCATGATCGACGCCCGCAAGGTCGGCCAGGTCGAGTGGTTCCTGCGCCTGGGCTGCACCCCGGACGCGGCGTTGAAGGTCGCGCAGGCGCTGGCAAAGCGGAAGGACACGTCGTGGGTGCAGCTCACCTCGGGCGGCACCGAGGTCTCCTGCGTCATCCGCGCCGCCAACGCGCCGGAAGCCCTGCTGCTGCAACAGCTTCCGAAGACCCCGAAGGTCGTGTCGGTGTCCGCGCACTGCCTGCTGCGGTCGTTCGTCGGCGGCCCGGTCGGCTGGGCCGGCCGCGCGGACGTGCTCACCTCGGCACAAACAGCCGAGCTCACGCCGTCGTTCGAAGACCACGTGGAGTCCGAAGTGGATGAACGCCTGGTGGCCGCGCTGCACCAGGACGGTCGCGCCACGTTCGCCGACCTCGCCACGGCCACGGGGTGGTCCGAACCGACGGTGCGCCGCCGGGTCAACCACCTGCGTGCGGCGGGAGTCCTCTACTTCGACGTCGACGTGGACCCCGTCGCACTCGGCTTCACGGCGATGGCGGTGCTGTGGATGTCGGTGCGGCCGAACCGCCTCACCACCGTCGCGGAAGCCCTTGCACAGCAACCGGAAGTCGCGCTGGCGGCGATCACGACGGGCCCGGCGAACGTGCTCGCCAAGGTCGTCTGCCGCGACATCGACGCGCTCTACGGATACCTGACCGAACGGGTGGCCACGATCGACGGCATCGAGCGCATGGAGACCGCACCGGTCATCCACACCGTGAAACGAGCCGGCTGAACGCGAAAGCGCCGCGCTCCCAACAGGAAGCGCGGCGCCGCGAACCAAGGACTCAGACGCGCTTGAACAGCAGCGCGCGCTTCACTTCCTGGATCGCCTTCGTGACCTGGATGCCACGCGGGCAGGCGTCGGTGCAGTTGAACGTGGTCCGGCACCGCCACACGCCGTCGATGTCGTTGAGGATGTCGAGCCGCTCCTCAGCGCCCTCGTCCCGCGAGTCGAAGATGAACCGGTGCGCGTTCACGATCGCGGCGGGGCCGAAGTACGAACCCTCGCTCCAGTACACCGGGCACGACGTGGTGCAGCAGGCGCACAGGATGCACTTCGTGGTGTCGTCGAAGCGCTCGCGGTCGGCGGCCGACTGGATGCGCTCGCGCGTGGGCTCGTTGCCGTACGTCACCAGGTACGGCTTGACCGCGCGGAACGCCTCGAAGAAGGGCTCCATGTCGACGAGCAGGTCCTTGTTCACCGGCAGGCCCTTGATGGGCTCGATGGTGATCGTGGTGTGCTTGTCGCCCTTCTGCAGCAGGTCCTTCAGCAGGACCTTGCACGCCAGGCGGTTGACGCCGTTGATGCGCATGGCGTCCGAACCGCAGATGCCGTGCGCACAGGAACGCCGGAAGGTCAGCGTGCCGTCCACGTACCACTTGATGTGGTGCAGCAGGTTCAGCACGCGGTCCGACGGTAGGGCCGGGATGTCGAACGAGTCCCAGCGCGGCTCGTCGTCGATCTCCGGGTTGAACCGGCGGATCTTCACGGTGACCGTGACAGCGCCGTCCGGAACCGGCGGCTGGGAGCCGCGCGAGCCAGCAGAGGTTTCAGCGGTGGCGGTCATCAGTACTTGCGCTCCATCGGCTTGTACCGGGTAAAGGTGACGGGCTTGAAGTCCATCCGGATGTCCGCGGCCAGACCGTCGCCCTGCTTGTAGAACATGCTGTGGCGCATGAAGTTCGTGTCGTCGCGGTTCGGGTAGTCCTCGCGGGCGTGACCGCCGCGGGACTCCTTGCGCGCCAACGCTCCGTGCACGAGCACCTCGGCCAGCTCCAGCAGGAAGCCGAGCTCGACGGCCTCCAGCAGGTCCGTGTTGAAGCGCTTGCCCTTGTCCTGCACCTGGATGTGCGCGTAGCGCTCCTTCAGGGCCTGGACGTCGTGCAGTGCCGTCTTCAGCGTGTCCTCGGTGCGGTACACGGACGCGTTGGCGTCCATGGTGGCCTGCAGCTCGGTGCGGATGTCCGCGACGCGCTCCTGGCCGTGCTCCGAGAGAACGAGTGCGACCTGCGCCTCGACCTGAGCCGCCGGGTTCTCCGGCAGGTCGACGTGCGAGTCACGCGACAGCGCGTACTCCGCGGCGGCGATGCCCGCGCGGCGGCCGAACACGTTGATGTCCAGCAGCGAGTTGGTGCCCAGGCGGTTCGCGCCGTGCACCGAGACGCACGCGCACTCACCCGCGGCGTACAGACCCGGAACGACGTTGTCGTTGTCCCGCAGCACTTCGCCGTGGATGTTCGTCGGGATGCCACCCATCGCGTAGTGCGCGGTCGGGTACACCGGGACGGGCTCGACGACCGGGTCGACCGCGAGGTACGTGCGGGCGAACTCGGTGATGTCCGGCAGCTTGGTCTCGAGGACCTCGGCGCCGAGGTGCGTGCAGTCGAGCAGCACGTAGTCCTTGTTCGGACCGGCGCCACGGCCTTCCAGCACCTCGAGGGCCATCGAACGGGCCACGATGTCGCGCGGCGCCAGGTCCTTGATGGTCGGGGCGTAGCGCTCCATGAACCGCTCACCCGAGGCGTTGCGCAGGATCGCGCCCTCGCCGCGGGCACCCTCGGTCAGCAGGATGCCCAGCCCCGCGAGGCCGGTCGGGTGGAACTGGTAGAACTCCATGTCCTCCAACGGGAGGCCCTTGCGGAACACGATGCCCATGCCGTCGCCGGTCAGGGTGTGCGCGTTCGACGTGGTCTTGAAGACCTTGCCGAAACCACCGGTGGCCAGCACCACCGATTTGGCGTTGAACACATGGATCTCGCCGGTGGCCAGCTCGTAGGC
>JAVXWK010000102.1:0-8072 GCA_032230575.1 Pseudonocardiales bacterium
CCGCTGCCGGTGCTCGGCATCGCTCATCGAGATCACCGAGAAGTACATGCTGCCGAACGCCGCGAACAGCGTGGCGTTGCGCAACATCGCCGACGGCAGCCCGAGCCACCCGATCTTCGGCTCCGCCCCGATCCACTGCGCGGCGATCTCGGGCGTCACCACGATCAGGCCCAGCACCACGAAGAACGTGAACAGCCCGAACCCGACCACCGCGGCCTGCACGAGTTGCCGGATCGCGAGCATCACCAGCAGGTTGCGCAGCTGCCGTCCGTTCAACCGCTTGGGCTGCAACGACTCGGTGATCTCCACATCGGACAGTGGCGTGCCCCTGCACGCGCCGATGAGGATCTCCGGCCGCAGATCCTGTTCCACCCGCCCGATCTCGTCGCGCAACCGGGCGGCGGCGGCCAGCACGGTGATCGCCGCGAACAGCAGCACGATCAGCGCGACCCGCGGCCACGGCAGCGTGTTCATCGCCTGCCACAGCTCGCCGGTGAAGAACAGGAAGAGCGTCACGAACAGCATCGGCGGCAACGCCCGGCCGAGCAGGGCCACGCTGTTGCGCAGATCGGCGATCACGTGCCGGATCGCGGCCTTCAGCAACGCGCCCAGCCCGTATGTGGTGGCCAGCATCGTCGCCACGAACGCCACCCCGAAGAAGGCGACGAACCAGAGCGCGTTGATCCACAACTCGGCCTTGGGATTCTCCGCTCCCGGAGTGATGATCTCGTCGTGGACCGCGTACTGCAGCAGCGGCACGATCACCGGCATCGCCGCGTACACGGTCAACAGCACGATGGTCGTCCGGCGCGAGAAACTGGGCAGCCGACGGACGAACTGCGAGAGCAGGATCCACGCGGACACCATCACCGCGACGATCACCCCGAGCAGCACCCACTTCGACAGCCCGGTCGAGCGCAGCAGCACGAGCCACGCGAGGCTGCCGACCGTGAAGAACGTCAGCGTGGGCAGCATCCTCGGCAGCACGTGCGACCGGAAGCCGTAGCCCTCGATCATGGTGGGCGCACCCTCACGGACGAACCACTGTTCGGTCCGCCGCACCACCGCCGAGGAATCCACGGCGAGGATCATGCCTCACCGTTCGAACAACCGCGCCATCACACTGAAGTAGTGCGTCGGGGCGATCCGGGCCAGCGCGTCGAACACGTACGCGTCCGGCCCGACCAGGATCCGCGCCTTACCCCGTTCGACCCCGCGGTGAATGATCTCGGCGGCCTTGTCCGGGGTGGTCAGCGCGATCTTGTCGAAGTCAGCCGCCATCTGCTCGTGCGACCGGCCGCGCCCGTCCGGGTCGCTGTGGATGCGGCCGTTGCGGACGATGTTGGTCTTGATGCCGCCGGGGTGCACGGTGACCGCCGAGACGCCGGTGCCGCGCAGTTCCTGCCGCAACGAGTCGGTGAACCCGCGGACGGCGAACTTCGCGGAGCAGTACGCGCTGTTGTTCGGCATCCCGACCAGCCCGTACACGCTGGAGGTGTTCACGATGACGCCGTAGTTCTGCTTCACCAGCTGCGGCAGGAACGCCCGCGTCCCGTTCACCACGCCCCAGTAGTTGATGTCGAACAGCCAGGAGTCGTCCTCGGGCACCGCGTTCTGCACGCTCGTGGCGATCGCGACACCGGCGTTGTTGAACACCGCGGCGAGCGGCAGGTCGAGCCAGTCCTGGACCTCCCCGGCGAACCGGCGCACGTCCTCCGCGTCCCGCACGTCGAGCACGCGGCTGAGCACCGGGCCGTGCAGCGACTTGGCGGTCTCCTCGAGCCCTTCCTCGTTGACGTCGGCGATGACCACCGGCGAACCGTGCTGCGACAGCCGCTGCGCGAGGCTGCGCCCGATTCCCGAGGCGGCCCCGGTGATCACTGCCGGACGACCCGCGATCTTTCGCACCATGCGACCAGTAGATCACCATGGGCAAGCGTCCTATTGGCGCAGTTCGGGAAACTCCTCGTCCCGCCACTCGTCGACGGCGGCTCCGGACTCCTCCCGTGTGCGCAGGTCGACGCGGCGGATCTTGCCGGAGACGGTCTTGGGCAGCTCGAAGAACTCCAGCCGCCGGATCCGCTGGAACGGCGCCAGGTTCTCGCGCGCGTGCCTCAGGATCGCCAGCGCCGTCTCTCGGTTCGGCTCCCAGCCCGCGCTCAACGCCACGTACGCCTTCGGGACGGCCAGCCGCAACGGGTCCGGTGCCGGGACGACCGCGGCCTCGGTGACGGCCGGGTGCTCGATCAGCACGCTCTCCAGCTCGAACGGCGAGATCTTGTAGTCCGACGCCTTGAACACGTCGTCGGTCCGTCCGATGTAGAACAGGTAGCCGTCCTCGTCACGCGAGGCGATGTCGCCCGTGTGGTAATAACCGCCGGACATCGCCTCGGCGTTGCGTTCTTCATCGCCGTGATAGCCGACCATCAACGACATCGGCCGCTCACGAAGGTCGATGCAGATCTCGCCTTCCCCGGCCGGTTCCCCGCTGATCGGGTCGACGAGCACCACCGGAACGCCCTGCAACGGCGTTCCCATCGAGCCGAGCTTCACCGGCGCGCCGGGCACGTTGCCCACGGACAGCGTGGTCTCGGTCTGGCCGAACCCGTCCCGCAGCGTGAGCCCCCACTGCTTCTGGACCTGCTCGATCACCTCGGGGTTCAACGGCTCACCGGCGGCCACGACCTCGCGGAGCGTTCCGGGCCCGGCGCTCAGGTCGGCCTTGATCAGCATCCGCCACACGGTCGGCGGCGCGCAGAACGTCGTGACGCCCTTGTCCCGGATCTGGCCGAGCAGCGCGGCCGCGTCGAACCGGCCGTAGTTGTAGACGAAGATCGTCGCTTCGGCGATCCAGGGCGCGAAGAAACAGCTCCACGCGTGCTTGGCCCAGCCGGGCGAGCTGATGTTGAGGTGCACGTCGCCGGGCCGCACTCCGATCCAGCGCATGGTCGTGAGGTGCCCGACCGGGTACGAGGCCTGGGTGTGCTCGACGAGCTTGGGGCGGCTGGTCGTGCCGGACGTGAAGTACAGCAGCAGCCGGTCGTCGGCCTTCGTCTTCGGGTGCGGCAACGGGCTGTCGGGCGCCTCGGCGGTCTCCGCGTAGTCGAGCCACCCCTCGGCGCCGCCCACCGCGATGAGAACCGGCGCCAGGTCGTCCTTGGAGAACTTCGAGGTGTCCTCGGTGCGCGCGATGACGTGCCGGACGTTGCCGCGCTGAAGGCGGTCCTGAATGTCAGCGGGCCCCAGCGCGGTCGTCGTCGGCATGATCACCGCGCCGAGCTTCATCACCGCGAGCATCGACTCCCACAGCTCGACCTGGTTACCGAGCATGATCATCACGCTGTCGCCCCTGCCGACACCGTGCCAGGCGAGCCAGCGCGCGACCCGGTTCGACCGTTTCCGCAGCTCGTCGAACGTGTAGGCGCGCTCGGAGCCGTCCTGCTCGACGATGTGCAACGCGGTGGCGGTGTTGCCCTCGGCGATGAAGTCGAACCAGTCGTGCGCCCAGTTGAAGCTGCTCTCGAAGCTCGGCCAGGCGAACGACGCCGGGTCGGTGAGCATCAGGTCGCGGGCCGCGCGGTAGGTGTCGTGACTGGACATTTCACAGAGGGTGGTGAGGCTCGGGGGCATCGGTATACCCCCGAACGAGGGTGCACCCCTTTTCGAGGGTGCGCTCGTCGGCGAAACTGCTGAACGTGCTGCCAGACCGCTTCCAGGCGCTTCTGCCGCAACGCCTGGACATGCTCCGCCGTGCCACCGGGTTGCCCGTCGTGTTCGGCGGCGCCGTCACGCCCGCCCGTGACTTGTTGCTCACGAGCTTCTACGGCACGCACGGCACGTCGTTGCACGGACTGCGCGTAGGCACCGGACGCGGACTGGGCGGCACGGCGATCGCGATGGGCACCGCGGTGCGCGTCAACGACTACGCCTCGACCCGCGCGATCACCCACGAGTTCGACCAGATGGTGGTCGTCAACGAACGCCTGACCTCGGTGTTCGCCTACCCGGTCACCGTTCGCGGCACGGTGCACGGCGTCCTCTACGGGGCCGTGCGCGGCCAGACGACAGTCGGTGACCGGTCGATCAGGATGGCCGGCGCCATCGCCCAAGGCTTCGCACAGGACCTGGACATGCCTTCTCTCCAAACCCAAGCAGCCCTGCGCGAGCTCGCCGAGGTCGCACGACTCGTCGGCGATCCGGCGTTGCGCGAACGGTTGCGCCGCGTCCACCAGGATCTCGGCGGTGATCCCCCGGTCACCGTCCCGAGCGGACTGACCCGGCGCGAACTCGATACGCTCCGGCTGGCCGCGGTGGGTGCGTCGAACCGGGAGATTGCCGCCGAGCTCGGGCTCAGCACCGAAACCGTCAAGGCCTACCTCCGGGGCGCGATGCGCAAGCTGGGGGTGCACAACAGAACCGCCGCCGTCCACGCGGCGAGGTCGACGGGAGCGCTCTAGAGATGTCGTTGTTCGAGAAGGCCGTGATCGGCACGGACCGGTTCCTGTACCGGCTGACCGGCGGCAAGGTCACCACCGTCTCGTTCAGCAGGCAGAAGGGCCTGACGCTGATCACGGTCGGCGCCCGCAGCGGTGAGCGGCGCGAGAACCAGGTCCAGTACGTGGCCGACGGCCCGTCGATGCTCGTGGTGGGTTCGAACTGGGGCAAGCCGCACCACCCGGCGTGGACCGCGAACGTGTTGAAGAACCCGGACATCCAGGTGAACGTCCGGGGTTCCGTGAGCGATGTGCACGCGTCGTTGCTGGAAGGTGCCGAGCGCGAGGCCGCCTGGAAGAAGATGGTGGCGGCCTACCCGCCGTTCGAGGACTACCTGGCCAAATCAGGCGGTCGCGAGCTGCGGGTCTTCCGCCTGACTCCGCGCTGACTCCCAGGCGAGCCACACGCAGCCGGCGGCGAGCAGCACGCCGTGGGCGATGCGTACCGCGGGCGGCGTGAAGAACTGCGGCAGGAACAACGCGAACCCGGCGGCGAACAGAATCGCCGCCGTGGTGCGGAGTTTCCAAGCGATCATGATCGCGGCGACACCCATCGTCACGAGCCCGACGGCGAAAGTCGTCACGGCGACGGGGTTGTAGCGCACGGACTCGGCGAGCTCGAGGATGTTCGGTTGCGCGGCGATCTCGTGCAGGCCGAAGTCCTCGGCGCCGTAGTACGGCAGCGTGAGGCCGGCGCCGACCCAGAACGTGATCGCGGCCGTGCGGTGGATTCCCAGCAACGCGATCGGCACCAGGATGAAGCCGATCATCGCGAACAGGTGCGACGCGACCCACGCGTTCGACCCCATCGCGGCCTGAGCGCCTTGCGTTGTCGTTTCGTCCTCCCAAGGCCTCAATGCCGGGTACAGCAGGAAAAGCAGGCCCGCGGCGGTGAGCGTCCACTTCATGATTGCCCCCTGAGATCGGTGAGGTACATCCGGACGAGCTGGTCGTAGGTGTCGTCGAGCCCTTCCGGCAGGCCGAAGCCGCCGCCGGACTCGATCGACGCGAAGCCGTGCACGAGCACCCGCAGCCGTCGCGTGGCGTGGATGGCGTCGGAGCCCTCCAGGCCGTAGCCGCGCAGCGTCGCGAGCATGACCTCGATGAGTTTCATGCCCGCTGCCTGCTGCAGTTCGTCGTGCAGCGGGTCCATCGGCATGGCGGCGTAACGCTTCGGGCGTTCCCGCACGTACGCCCTGTACGCGTGCATGAGCGCCTCGACGGCCGCGTCGCCCGACAGACCGAGCACGGTCTGCGTGAATCGGTCGGTCATCTCCTCCAGCACCCGCACGCCGACATGTCCGCGCAGCTCGGCGAGGCTCGCGACGTGCTTGTACAGCGACGGCGTGGCGACGCCGGTCCGGGCGGCGACGGCGGCGAGCGTCAGTCCATCGACACCCAGCTCGTCGATCAGCTCCAGTGCGGCGTCCACGACCTTGGTGGTGGTGAGACGTGGGCGAACGGCCATAGCTCAAAAGCTAATGCCATTAGCCACAGCCGTCAAGGGCAGACCGGGACCTGAATTTTCTTCACGACAGGGCTAGTTTGCGAGAGATGAGGACCCTGCTGACCGCGCTGGCGACGCTGGCCGCCACCGTGGTGATTCCCGCCTCCCAGGCCACCGCGTTACCCGACGGACAGGCCCTGACCCCGCCGATGGGCTTCAACAACTGGAACTCGACCCACTGCCGGGCCGAGTTCAACGAGACGATGATCAAGGGCATCGCGGACCTCTTCGTGTCGAAGGGGTTGCGCGACGCCGGCTATCAGTACGTCAACATCGACGACTGCTGGGCGCTGCCGTCCCGCGCGTCGAACGGCGACCTGGTGCCCGACCCGGCGCGTTTTCCCAGCGGTGTCAAGGCTTTGGCCGACTACGTGCACGCCAAGGGCCTGAAGTTCGGCATCTACACCTCTGCCGGCACGAAGACCTGCGACACGCTCGGCTTCCCCGGCGGTCTGGGCCACGAGCAGCAGGACGCGAACCTGTTCGCCTCGTGGGGCGTCGACTACCTGAAGTACGACAACTGCAACAACCAGGGCGTGGACGCTCGGGCCCGCTACCGCGCGATGCACGACGCCTTGGTTCGGACCGGCCGCCCGATCGTGCTGTCGATCTGCGAGTGGGGCGAGAACCAGCCCTGGCTGTGGGCCTCCGACGCCGGACATCTCTGGCGCACCACGGGCGACATCTCCGACTCGTGGTCGTCGATGCTGTCGATCTTCAAGCAGAACGCGGCTCTCGCGGGGTACGCGGGACCTGGCCGGTGGAACGACCCCGACATGCTCGAGGTCGGCAACGGCGGCATGACCGACACCGAGTACCGCAGCCACTTCTCGTTGTGGGCCATGATGGCCGCGCCGCTGCTGATCGGCTCCGACCTGCGCACGGCCACGCCCGCGACGTTGAGCATCCTCACCAACCGCGATCTGATCGCGGTCGACCAGGACGCTCTGGGCCGCGCGGGCCGCGTTGTGCGCGCTTCGGGTGGGGTTCACGTGTTGTCCCGCCCGCTGGCGAACGGTGACGTGGCCGTGGCGTTGTTCAACGAGAACGCCACCGCCGCAACGATTTCGACCGATCTGCGCGAGATCGGCGTCGGCGCGGGCACCTACTCGGTGCGCGACCTGTGGACAAAGTCCGTTGACACCACAGCGAGTTCGGTGTCGGCGTCGGTTCCCGGCCACGGCACCGTGGTGTACCGGCTGAGCCGCTTGTCGACGCCGTCCGCCCCGCCCGCTGGTGTGACGCCGGTGTCCGACCTGGTCGAGCTGCGCGCGTCCAACGGCTGGGGCCCGTTCGAGCGCAACCTGACCAACGGCGAGCAGGGCCTCGGCGACGGCGGCACGATCACGGTGCAGGGCACCACGTTCCGCAAGGGCCTGGGCATGCACGCGTTCGGCGACGTCGAGTACCTGCTGGGCCGCCGCTGCTCCACCGTGACCGCGCAGGTCGGCGTGGACGACGAGGTCGGCGACCGCGGCAGCGTCGCGTTCCAGATCTACGTGGACGGTGTGCTGCGCGCGGACAGCGGCGTACTGACCGGGACGATGGCCGCGAAGACGTTGCAGGCGAACGTGTCCGGCGCCGACGCGGTTCGGCTGGTCGTCACCGACGGCGGTGACGGCTTCAACTACGACCACGCGGACTGGGCTGACGCGAAGGTGACCTGCGCCTGATCGCGACGGCGTGGCGTGTGAGGGCGGCGAGCGCCATCAGGGCGACGAGTCCGCACACGCCACGCCACCCGAACTCGACGTAGGCCCGCACCCCGAGCCACGAACCGGCGGCGCCGCCGAGATACCCGCACGTCATGTACGCAGTGTTGAGGCGGCCGCGGTGGGTGTCGCTCAGCGCGTACATGCGGATCGAGTTGGCGACCATCCCGCACTGCATCGCCACGTCGAGCAGGAGCGTGCCGAGCACCAGCGCGACCAGCTCCGTCGCGCCGAACGCGAGCACCACGGCCGACGCGATCACCGCGAGCACGCACACCAGGTTGACCAGATCGGACCCGCGCCGGTCCACGATCCGCCCGGCGATCGGTGTGGCGACCATCGTGACGGCGTTGACCAGCG
>JAVXWK010000121.1:0-5342 GCA_032230575.1 Pseudonocardiales bacterium
TACGCGGTGCGGCTGACCAGGCCGTCCTGGACGAGGTGCTTCAGCGTCAGGGTGAGCATGCGCTGGGAGATGCCGGTGATCACCTTCTCCAGCTCGCCGAAGCGCAGCGGGCCTTCTCGCAGCGCGCCCACGACCAGCAGGCTCCACTTGTCGCTGATGCGGTCGAACACCTCGCGGACCGCGCCGCCGTCGTTCATCGGCGGCGGGCAGGTCCGCGTGTGGGTGATGCCGGTCACACGCCACCCCACTTTCCTGGACACATACATCGATGTGCCTTTTGCAGCTCTCCAAAACTCACAGACCATCAGGTTACGCACAAGTCGTAAGCATTGGAGTATGCGGTGAACATCGCGCTGTGGGTGGTGCAGGGTCTGCTGGCGGTGGCCTATCTGGCGGCCGGGCTGATGAAGGTCGTGCGCCCGCGTGAGCAGGTGGTGGCCTCCGGTCAGGCGTGGGCGAAGGACGTGACCGACGGGGCCTTCAAGGCGATCGGTGCCGTCGAGGTGGCGGGCGCTCTCGGCGTGGTCCTGCCGGAGCTCACCGGGATCGCCCCGATCTTGACGCCGATCGCGGCTGCCGGTCTGGTGATCGTGCAGATCTTCGCGGCGCGGGTGCACCTGAAGCTCGGCGAGACGAAGTCGTTGCCCGTCAACGTGGTGCTGCTGCTGTTGGCGGCGTTCGTCGCGGTTGGACGGTTCATCGACTGATCTCGGCGAGGCGGCCGAGGATGAGATCGATGTCGGCGGCGGTGGTGCGGTGGTTCGTGATGCACGCGCGGATGCCCCGTCTCCCTGCCACGACAACGGGTCCGAGCAGGGCGACGTTCTCGGCCGCCAGTGTCCTCAGCAGTTCGGTGTGGTCGGCTCCCTCCACCTCGAAGCACACCGCCGTGAGCGTGACAGGGGCGAGCAGGGTGAGTCCTGGCGTGGCTTCGATGCCTCGGGCGAGCTGCTGGGCGAGGTCGAGGGTGCGCTCGTTGGCCGTGCGGAAGGCCTCCACGCCGAACGCCTGCAGCGCGCTCCACACCTTGAAAGCCTTGAAGCTGCGGGAGAGTTGAGGGCCGTAGTCCATGTAGTCGGTCATCAACGGGTCGTCGGCGACCGTCAGGTAAGAGGAGTTGAACGCGTGGGCATCGCGGAGCTTCGCGCCGTCCTTGACGAGCAGGCAGCCGGCTTCCAGTGACGCGAACAGCAGCTTGTGCGGGTCGAGGGTGATCGAGTCGGCGCGGCCGCAGGCGCCCATCAGGTCCTGCATGCGTTCTGAGAGCA
Source organism: Pseudonocardiales bacterium (assembly GCA_032230575.1). Classification (GTDB taxonomy): domain Bacteria; phylum Actinomycetota; class Actinomycetes; order Mycobacteriales; family Pseudonocardiaceae; genus Lentzea. Next base: position 1,269 of record JAVXWK010000121.1, read on the forward strand.
GGAAAAGCGCGCCGTAGGCACCGTCGACGTGCAGCCAGAGGTCCTCGTCCGCGCACAGGTCGGCGATGGCGTCGAGCGGGTCCACCGAGCCGGTCGACACCGTGCCGCAGGTGGCGACGACGCACCACGGCCGCCGTCCGGCCGCGCGGTCCTCGTCGATGGCCAGTCGGAGTGCCTGGACGTCCATGCGGTGCTGGTCGTCGGTGCGGATGTGACGCACGTTGTCGAGTCCGATGCCGAGGATCGCGGCTGCCTTGTCGACGCTGCGGTGCGCCTCGACGGAGGTGTAGACGACGAACGGGGGAGCGTCGCGCTGCAGTCCCTTGTTGTGGAAGTCGGGCGCGCGGTCGTTCAGCGCGGTGGCGAGTGCCTGGAGCGTGGCGAGCGAACCGCCGCCGGTGAGGATTCCCTTGCTGGTGGCCGGATAACCGACGACTTGCGCCAGCCATTCGAGCACTGAACGTTCGACCACGCTGGCGGCGGGGGAGAGCTGCCAGAAGTTGCAGTTCTGGTTGAGCGCGGCGGCCATCGCCTCGGCGTACGGGGCGACGCCGTGGGGCGGGCCGAGGACGTAGGCGAGGAACCGCGGATGGGCGATCGCGGTCGAGTTGGGCAGGATCGTGTCCTCCCAGCTGTCGAACATCGCGTCCACGCCCCGGCCCTGTTCCGGCATCGGGCTCGCCAGGAGCTCGGTGAGCTTGGCGCGGTCCGGTTCCGGCAGGATCTCGGCCTTGCGCAGCCCGCGTTCGTAGCCGTCCAGCATGGCGAGCAGCCGGGTGCCGGCCCTGTCGCGTTCTTCGTCCGTCAGCAGAAGTTCGTCCACGGCAAGCAGATTAGGGAACTTCGCGCGGCACGCGATTGCTAGTTGTGCCTCATCGTGAGTGATTCGTGGCATGATCTGCCAGTGGATCGCATCGACCGCGCAATCATCCGCCACTTGCGGGAGGATGGCCGCCTCACGAACACCGAGCTGGCCGACAAGGTGGGCCTCACGCCGTCGCCGTGCCTGCGCCGGGTGCGGGTGCTGGAGGAGGCCGGAGTGATCACCGGCTACCACGCCGCCGTGAACCCGGTCGCGCTCGGCCGCGGCTTCCGCGTTCTCGTGCACATCGACCTCGCCGCCCAGGACACCGCGACGATCGAGGCGTTCGAGGAGCAGATCGCCGGGATCGACGCGGTCGAGTCGTGCTCGCGGATGTTCGGGCAGCCGGACTACCACCTGTGGGTCGCCGTCGCGGACATCACCGCCTACGAGCAGCTCTACATGTCGGCGCTGACCCGGCTGCCGGGCGTGGCGCGCACGAACTCCCAGTTCCCCATGAAGACGGTCAAGTGAGTCTGGGTATGGTTTGCTAAAGTCAGGCGTATGCCCATGCAGATGAACGGGCCGTTGGCCGCGTTGGACAAGTGGCAGCCTGATCGGTGCTCGATCGCGCTGGCGTTGGACGTCATCGGCACGAGGTCCGCGCTCCTGCTGCTGCGCGAGGCCTTCTACGGCACCACGCGGTTCGACGGTTTCGTGCGGCGCGTGGGCATCACGGAAGCCGTCGCCGCCAAGCGCCTCAAGGAACTCGTGGACGCCGGCTTGTTCGAGAAGCGCCCGTATCAGGAGCCTGGCGCGCGCACCCGGCACGAGTACGTGCTGACCGAGCAGGGCAGCGCGTTGCTGCCGGTGATCGTCGCGCTGATGCAGTGGGGCGACACCTACCTGCAGCCGGACGGTGGTCCGCTGCAGGTGGTGTCGGCCTCCTCCGCTGAGCCCGTGACCGTCCACATCGGACCCTCTGCGTCGCCGGTCGCTCCGGACAACCTGGCTGTGGAGCTCAGATCCGCTCGATGATGGTGGCGTTGGCGAGCCCGCCCGCCTCACACATGACCTGAAGCCCGTAGCGCCCGCCGGTCTGCTCGAGGTTGCCGAGCAGCGTGGTCATCAGGCGCGCGCCGGAGCTGCCGAGCGGGTGCCCGATCGCGATGGCGCCGCCGTTGACGTTGACCTTGGCCGGATCCGCGCCGGTCTCGGCCTGCCAGGCGAGCACGACGGGTGCGAACGCCTCGTTGACCTCGAAGACGTCGATGTCGTGGATCGTGAGTCCAGCTTTCGCGAGCACCTTCCGGGTGGCGGGGATGATGCCGGTGAGCATGAAGATCGGGTCGTCGCCCGCCACGGCGAACGAGTGCACGCGAGCCCTTGCGGTGAGGCCGAGCTTCTTCGCCGCTTCCTCGCTCGTCACCAGCACCGCCGCGGCGCCGTCGTTCACGGGCGAGCTGTTGCCGGCCGTGATGCGCCAGTCCAGCTCCGGGAACCGTGCTTCCCAGTGCTCGCCGCGGAACGCGGGCCTGAGCGCGGACAGCACCTCGGCGGTCGTGCTGGGCCGGATCGTCTCGTCGGCGCTCAGGTCGTTGACCTTGATGATCTGCTCGTCGAAGAAGCCGTTCTTCCACGCCGTGGCCGCTTTCTGGTGCGACTCGGCGGAGAACTCGTCGAGCTGGGCGCGGCTCAGGTCCCACTTCTGTGCGATCAGTTCGGCGCTGATCCCTTGCGGCACCAGGCCCTCGCTGTACCGCGCGTGCACCTTCGACCCGGCGAAGTCCTTGCCGAGCGTCTGCGACCCGATCGGAATCCGGCTCATCGACTCGACTCCAGACGCGATCGCCACGTCGTAAGCACCCGCGATCACTCCCTGGGCGGCGAAGTGCAGCGCCTGCTGGCTCGACCCGCACTGCCGGTCGACCGTCACGCCGGGCACCGACTCGGGGAACCCGGCCGCGAGCAGGGCCCAGCGCGCGGTGTTGCCGGACTGCTCGCCGACCTGGCCGACCGCGCCGCTGATCACGTCGTCGACCGCGGCCGGGTCGATGCCGGTGCGGTCGACGAGCGCCTTCAGGACCGTGCTGTGCAGGTCGACGGGGTGGATCTCGGAGTAGGCGCCGCCGGGCTTGCCCTTGGCGAGCGGTGTGCGGACGGCGTCGACGATGACGGCAGTGGTGCTCACGGCAGGTCCTCTCAGCTATCTGACTAGTGCCAGGCATAGCCAGGTTACGCCCTGGCTCTGCCAAGGCAAAGCCAGCATATGTCCGTAGTGTCTATAGCTTCAGTGTCGACCGAATCCAAGCTCGAGTTGGTGGCTGTTGATGTTGAGTTGGTACTTGCAAACGCCATGAAGGCGAGGCGTGAGGCGGCCTGCTTTTGGCGGTGGGCGGCGAACGCGGCTGCTGCCAAGCTGGGGGCGCGTGAGACTCGGGTTTTGACAACGTTGTCACGGACCGCCGCCGCGGTGAGGAGCGGGAACCATGCGTTTCAGGACGCTGTTCGTGCTGTGTGCGATGGTCGCGGCGACGGTGACAGCAGTGTCACCGGCCGCGGCGCAACAAGAACTGGCCGGTCTGGTCAATCCCTTCATCGGCACCACCAACGCGGGCAACGTCTATCCCGGCGCGGTGCGGCCGTTCGGCATGCTCTCCTGGAGTCCGACGACGACTCGAGGTGACCAGACCAGTGCCGGGGCCGCTGGTGGTTACCAGTACGACGTGACTCGGATTCGCGGGTTCGGGTTGACGCACCTCAACGGCACGGGCTGCACGCCCGGCGCCTCGGGCGACATCCCGATCATGCCGTTCTCCGGGGACGTGACGTCGTCGCCGAGCGCGGACGGCACGGATCAGATCTACGCCCGCAACTTCAAGCACGCCAACGAAAGCGCCGAACCCGGCTACTACCGGGTCGGGCTGGACGACGGGGTGAACGTCGAGCTGGCGGCCACCGAGCGCACCGGCACCGGTCGGTTCACGTTCCCCGCGGGCGGCAAGGCGAACCTGCTGTTCCGCACCTCGAACTCGTTGAACGGCAGTGGAAACGCGTCGGTCAGGATCGACCCGGCCGGCCGCAGGGTCACGGGATCGGTCGACAGCGGCGGGTTCTGCGGGCGGACGTCGGGTGGCACGGCGAACCAGCGCGTGTACTACCGGCTGTTCTTCACGGCGGAGTTCGACAAGCCGATCACGAGCTACGGCACGTGGCGCGACGGAATCCTCAGTCCTGGCAGCACGAGTGGTCAGGGCGGCGAGGGATTCACG
>JAVXWK010000122.1:0-20960 GCA_032230575.1 Pseudonocardiales bacterium
GATCAACGTGCCGGCGTCGGTGGCGACGACGTTCATGTCGACCTCCGCGCGCGAGTCCTCCTCGTACGGCAGGTCGAGCCGCACGCGCCCGTCGACCACACCGACCGACACGGCGGACACCGCGCAGGACAGCGGCGACGGGTCGGCCAGGCGACCGGCCGCACCCAGATACGTGACCGCGTCGGCCAGCGCCACGTAAGCGCCGGTGATCGCGGCCGTCCTGGTGCCGCCGTCGGCCTGGATGACGTCGCAGTCGATGACGATGGTGTTCTCACCCAACGCCGCCAAATCGATGCAAGCCCGGAGCGAGCGCCCGATCAGGCGCGAGATCTCGTGCGTGCGGCCGCCGATGCGGCCCTTCACGGACTCGCGGTCGCTGCGGGTGTGCGTCGCGGACGGGAGCATCGCGTACTCGGCGGTCACCCAGCCGAGGCCGGAGCCCTGCCGCCAGCGGGGGACGCCTTCGGTGACACTCGCGGCGCACAGCACGCGGGTGTTCCCGAACTCGATCAGGACCGAGCCCGCGGGCCAGGTCTGATATCCACGCGTGATCCGGATGTCACGCAACACGTCGTCGTTTCGGCCGTCGGTTCGCACCACGGCCGCTACCTTAATGAACCCTGCGGAGCGCCATGGCGTAGGGAGAGACATGCTGACGATCGACGGTATTCCGCTTCACCCGTTGCTGGTGCACGCGGTGGTCGTGCTGCTGCCCCTGGCGGCGCTCAGCTCGGTCGCGATCGCGCTGGTCCCGCGCTGGCGGCAGAAGTACGCGTGGCCTGTTCTGGGCGTCACGCTGGCCGGTGTCGCGGCGGTTCCGGTGGCCAAGCAGGCCGGTGAGGACCTCATGGCCTCGCTCGAGAGCAAGGTCGGGCCCAACCCCGCCATCCAGGCCCACTCGGAACTCGGCACGACCCTGCTGCCGATCGCGCTCGGGTTCGGGGTCGCGGTCATCGCGCTGCTGGTCGCGGGCAGGCTCGCGGACCGGGAGCGGCAGGCGGAGGCACCCACCACGAAGACGTGGCGGGTGATCTCAGTCGTGGTGTCCGTGCTGGTGGTCCTGCTCGCGGTCGGCACCGTCTACCAGACCGTGCGCACCGGTCACAGCGGGTCCGAGGTGGTCTGGAGCGGCGTCGGCAGCTGAAGGGGCGCCGTCGCCGACTGCTTCAACGTCCGCGTGACCGTGCAGAACTGCTCCACGGCGCGACGGACGACGGTTTCGAGCGCCTCCGGGTCGTCCACGGCGGACAGGTCGTACGAGAGCGTCACCGGGATGGAGATCACCTCGTTGCCGCTCTCGGACTGAACCGCGTCCGCGACCGCCGTCAACGTCTCACCTCCGGTGCGGCGCAGGATCAGCGTCTCCGAGGTCACCAGCGCGCAGCCCGCCGCGGCCGCCACCAGCAGCTCGACCGGGCTGAACGAGCCCTCCTGCCCCTTGCGGCCGATCCGCACGGACGCGCCACGCCCGTTGGAAGCAACGAACTCGTGCTCGCCGACCCGCTCAAGCTCAATCACGGCTACTCCCCCACCTCGTACCGGCCGCCCTGCACGACCAGCTCACACGGCCCGTCGAACGCGGCCCTGGCCTCGTCGAGCACGGCCTCTCGCGACGTCCACGGCGGCACGTGCGTGATCAGCAACCGCCCCGCTCCCGCCCGCGCCGCCAGCTCCCCGGCCTCACGTCCGGACAGGTGCAGATCGGCCTGACGGTCCGGCGCGTGCGTCCAGCTCGCCTCGCTCAGCAGCACGTCGACTCCCGAGGCCAGCGAGTCCAGCGCCGCGCAAGGCCCGCTGTCACCCGTGTAGGCCAACGACACTCCACCGCATGAAATCCGGAACCCGTAAGCCTCACAGGGATGCGCGACGACCGCCGAGTCCACGGTGAACGGTCCGATTTGGACCGAGCGGCCCAACCCGTGGAACGCGAACACATCGCTGAAGTCCAGCGACGACCGTTCAGCGGCATTGGGGGCATAGGCGGCGATGAACCGCGCGTGAGCCTCAGCGGGCGCGTACACCGGCAACGGGCCGGAAGGCGGCGCAGGGTGATATTTCCGCGCCACGTAAAGCGAAGACACGTCGATGCAGTGATCAGGATGCAGGTGCGACAACACCAGGGCGTCCATCGAGAACAACGAACGCTCCTCCTGGAACCGCGACAGCACCCCGTTCCCGAACTCCAGCGCCAACGTGAACCCGTCGGCCTCCAGCAGGTACCCCGAGGCTGCCGCGCCGGGTCCGGGAATGCTGCCGGAGCAGCCGAGCACGGTCAGCAGCACATCAGCCCCACTGTTCGAAGGTCGGCAGGAACCGGGCGGCGAGCTTCGCGAACCGCTCCGGCGGACCGGTGCAGGTCACCCGGTGCACGGCCGGGTCCACCGCGAACTCGTCGCGCTCGGTCAGCAGCCGCACGACGTCCTTCACCGTCTCCTCTGCGCTCGACACCAGCGTCACCGCCTCGCCCATCACGATCTGGATCACGCCGGTCAGCAACGGGTAGTGCGTGCAGCCCAGCACCACCGTGTCGACCTCGGCCCGTTGTAGCGGCTCCAGATACGCCTGCGCCAGCCCGAGCACCTGCCGCCCCGAGGTGATGCCGCGCTCGACGAAGTCCACGAACCGAGGACACGCCGCAGCGGTCACGGTCACGTCGCGCGCGGCTTGAAATGCGTCCTGATAGGCGTGCGAGTTGATCGTGCCGAGAGTCGCGATCACGCCGATGCGTCCACTGTGCGTCGTCCGGACCGCACGGCGCACCGCCGGGAGGATCACCTCGACCACCGGCACGTCGTAGCGCTCACGGGCATCGCGGAAGCACGCGGCGGACGCGGTGTTGCACGCGATCACCAGCATCTTCGAGCCCTCGTCGACCAACCGGTCGCAGATCTCCAGGGCGTGCTTGCGCGCCTGCGCGATCGGTAGTGGCCCATAAGGACCGTTGGCCGTGTCGCCGATGTAGTGGATCGACTCGCCCGGCAGCTGGTCCATGATCGCGCGGGCGACCGTCAGGCCGCCGACGCCCGAGTCCATGATCCCGATCGTCACGCCGTGAATGTAGCCGGTGCGGTGCTGCGGCGGTTGTCACGAGACACGCCCCACGCGGCCAGGACACCGCCGATTGCGCCGAACAGGTGGCCTTCCCACGACACACCCGGCTGGCCGGGCAGCACACCCCACAAAGCCGCGCCGTACAACGCGAACACGCCGACCGCGATCAGCAGCTGCAGCCACGACTTCGCGAAGATCCCGCGCACGAGCAGGAACGCGAGGAACCCGAACACCAGCCCGGACGCGCCGATGTGGCTGCCGGGGCTGCCGAACACCCACACGCCCAGCGCGGAGGTCAGCCAGATGACCGCGGTGACCTGGAAGAACTGCTTGAGCCCGCCGGAGGTCGCGTGGAACCCCAGCAGCCGCAACGGAACCGCGTTGCCGGTGAGGTGGCTCCAGTCGCCGTGGATCAGCGGCATCCACAGCAGGTTGTCCCACTCGCCGAAGTCGCGCGGGTGCACGCCGTCGTTCTCCAGCGAGCTGCCGGTCGCCACGTCGTACGCCTCGACCAGGTACAGGAAGCCGACGAACCCGGCCACGACGAGCAACGACAGGACGGGGTGCGGCGGGATGACCCGTTTCGCGATGGCGGTGCGGTCCACATGTCCAGAGTACGTGGCAGGCCGTGTCCTGTGAGTTCGTTCGGTGGCAGTCACGTCCGAGGCTCACAGGACACGGCCTAGAGTGATCGGGTGTCGATTGAAGTAGCGGTGCGCGCATCGGCCCAGCTCGGCGAGGGGCCGACGTGGGACCACAGCAGCTCCACCTTGCTGTGGGTGGACATCTTGGCGTCCGAAGTGCACCGGTACGCCCCCGTGCGGGACGACGACGCGGTGCTCGTGCTCCCCCAGCACGTCGGCGCCGCCAAGCCGCGCGCGATGGGCGGCATCGTCTGCAACCTGCGCGACGGCATCGCCCTGATCGACCGCGACGGCACCAAGTCCTGGCTCGTCTACTGGGCTCGCGACGGCGTGCGCGGCAACGACGCGGGCATCGACCCGTCGGGCCGCCTGTGGGCCGGCACGATGCGCTACGACCAGGCCGCCGACGAGGGCTGGCTCGCCAGGATCACCGGCGAGGGCGCCGCGAAGGTCATGGTGGACAAGGTGAACACGAGCAACGGCGTCGGCTGGAGCCCCGACGGCAGGCTCATGTACTACATCGACACCCCGACCCGCCGCATCGACGTGTTCGACTTCGACAACGCCTCCGGCACTCCGTCGAACCGCCGCCCGCTCACCCACGTCGGCAACACCGAGGGCTGGCCGGACGGGCTGTGCGTCGACGCCGACGGCTGCGTGTGGGTCGCGCTGTGGGGCGGGCACGCCGTTCGCCGCTACACGCCGGCCGGAGAGCTCGACCGCGAGATCGAGCTGCCGGTCGACAACCCGACCGCGTGCTGCTTCGGCGGCCCGGACTTCACGGACCTCTACGTCACGTCCGCGCGCGTCGGTTTGTCCGATCAGGCGTTGATGGATCGGCAGCTCAACGGCTCGGTGCTGGTGCTGCCGGGTCTGGGCGCCGGGCTACCTGGAACCGCCTTCGCAGGCTGACGCAGGCGTCCCCCCGAGCTGGGAACCCCTGCGTCACAACGTACTCAGCCGGTCTGACAGTTCCGGGTTACTTGTGCGCCCAGCAGACGCCACAACGACCAGCGCCGGCAAGATCGCCGGTTCACGCCCAGAGGTGGCCGTCGAGCCGCGCGGCCGCCTCGTCCAGCGTTCCGGCGTAAGCACCGGTGGACAGGTACTTCCACCCCGCATCAGCGACGATGAACACGATGTCGGCGGTCTTCCCGGCGACCTCGGCCTTCTGCGCCACGGCCAGTGCCGCGTGCAGGATCGCGCCCGTCGAGATGCCGGCGAAGATCCCCTCGGACTCCAGCAGCTGCCGGGTGCGGCGCAACGCGTCGTACGAGCCGACCGAGTACCGCCCGGTCAGCACCGACTCGTCGTACAGCTCCGGCACGAAGCCCTCGTCCAGGTTCCGCAAGCCGTAGACCAGCTCGCCGTACCGCGGTTCGGCGGCGATGATCTGCACGTCCGGCTTGGCCTCGCGCAGGAACCGCCCGACGCCCACCAGCGTGCCGGTGGTGCCCAGGCCCGCGACGAAGTGCGTGATCGTGGGCAGGTCGGCGAGGATCTCCGGACCGGTGCCGCGGAAGTGCGCCTCCGCGTTCGCCGGGTTCCCGTACTGGTAGAGCATGATCCAGTCCGGGTTCTGCTTGGCGATCTCCTTGGCCGTCGCGACGGCCTGGTTCGACCCGCCCGCGGCCGGGGAGAACACGATCCGCGCGCCATAGGCCTGCAGCAGCTGACGACGTTCGGTCGAGGTGTTCTCCGGCATCACGCAGACCAGGCCGTAGCCCTTGAGCTTCGCGGCCATCGCCAGAGAGATGCCGGTGTTGCCGGACGTCGGCTCCAGGATGGTCGCGCCGGGACGCAGGATGCCGTCCCGCTCCGCCGCCTCGATCATGGCCAGCGCGGGCCGGTCCTTGATCGAGCCGGTCGGGTTGCGGTCCTCGAGCTTCGCCCAGATGCGCACGTTCTCCGACGGCGACAGGTTCGGCAGGCCCACCAGTGGCGTCCCGCCGAGCGCGTCCAGGAGCGAGTCGTAGCGGGCCATCGAAAGATCAGCCGCCCGCGACGGCCGGGAGGATGGTGACGTTGTCGCCGTCCTTCACCGGAGCGGTGAGGCCACCGGCGAAGCGCACGTCCTCGTCGTTGACGTAGACGTTGACGAAGCGGTGCAGCGCGCCTTCCTTGACCAGGCGGGCCTTGAGGCCGCCGTGGTTGTTCTCCAGGTCGTCGATGACCTCGGCGAGCGTCGTACCGGCAGCGGACACCGACTTCTCGCCCCCGGTGTGGGTGCGCAGGATGGTCGGGATCGACACGGTGACGGCCATGATGGTTCTACCTCCGCAGAAACGTAACTCAGGACTCGATGATCTTGACGGGTTCCTCGGTCACGACACCGTCGACGATGCGGTACGACCGCACCTCGTGCTCGATCGGGTCACGCGTCGAGACCAGCACGTAGTGGGCGTCCGGCTCGCCCGCGAACGAGATGTCGGTGCGTGACGGGTACGCCTCGGTGGCGGTGTGCGAGTGGTAGACGACCACTGGCACCTCGTCCCGAGCGTCCATCTCGCGCCACACCTTGAGCTGCTCCGCGGCGTCGAACCGGTAGAACGTGGGCGACCTCTCTGCGTTCTCCATCTCGATGAAGCGTTCGGGACGGTCGGACCCGTAGGGCCCGGCGATCACCCCGCACGCCTCGTCGGGGTGGTCGCGGCGCGCGTGGGCCACCATCGCGTCCACCAGGTCACGGCGAATCACCAGCACGTGCTCAATCCTACGGGCTGGAGAAAGTTGTCTCGGTATGCGAGATACCCACGTCACGCAGCTTATTTTAGCTCTGGCTAATATTAGTGACAGCTACTACAGTGCTCGCTGTGCACGCGTTCGACGTCCTGGGCGACCCGGTTCGCAGACGGATCCTGGAGCTGCTCGCCTCGGGTGAGCGGGCGGCAGGTGATGTCGGCGCCACGGTCCAGGCCGAGTTCGGAATCACCCAGTCAGCGGTCTCGCAGCACCTGAAGGTGTTGCGGTCGAACGGGTTCGTCCAGGTCAGAGCCGAAGGAACCCGACGGCTCTACGCCGTGGCACCGGACCCGTTGCAGGAGATCGACACGTGGCTCGACCACTTCCGGCGGTTCTGGGAACCGCACCTCGACGCGCTCGCGACCGAACTGGCCCGTGGCAAGCGCGAGCGCAGGCTCCAAGAGGAGGCAGACCATGACGGACCGCAGCCATGAGGACGGCAAGCTCGTCATCCGGCGGCACTACAAGGCGGGCCGGGAGGACGTCTGGGACGCCATCACCACGCCCGAACGCCTGGTTCGCTGGTTCCTGCCGATCAGCGGCGACCTTCGGCCCGGCGGCCGCTACCAGCTCCAGGGCAACGCGGGCGGCGAGATCGTCCACTGCGACAAGCCGAGCGAGATCGGCCTGACCTGGGAGATCGGCGAGATGAACACCGACGTCCTCGTCCGGCTCGAAGCGGACGGCGACTCGACGATCCTCACGCTGACGCACTCCCCCATGCCCGGCGAGTTCGTGCCCGGCACCGGAGCCGGCTGGGAGCTGGGCCTGGTCGCGCTGGAGAAGTACCTCGCGGACGAACTGCCGGAGGGACGCGCCGTCGACTGGATCGCCGCATCGGCACCGGAAGACCTGGCCGCGGCACACGCACTGGCCGAGCAGCTCGCCGGAGAATGGGTGAAGGTGCTCTGATGAAGTTCACCAAGGAGATCGTGCTGAACAAGCCGATCGAGCAGGTCCGGGTGCTGACGTCCGACCCCGAGCACCTCCTGCACTGGCAGCCCGACCTCGTCAGCATCACCCCGCACAGCCAGACACCGGGCGCTGCCGGGTCGACCGCGACGCTCACGTACAAGAAGTTCCGCTTCGAGGAGACGGTGCTGGCCGCGACCGCCGACGAACGGATCTCCCGCTACGAGTCGCGCGGAATGGTCCACACGATCGCCAACCGCTACTCGGCGATCGACGACCAGCACACGTTGATGGTGTCCGAGAACGAGATCCGCACGCCGGTCCTGCTGAGGTTGTTCCACCGCAGGATCAACAAGGTCCTGCAGGAGGAGTCCGAACGCGGCCTCGCGAACTTCAAGGCCTACGTCGACAACGCCTGAAGGTCTCGGAAAGCCATGACTCCGCCCAAAGACGTCGCCTCGCGCGTACCGGACACCACGGCCTCCGCGAACATCTCCGCGGCCGCCGTGCACAGAGCGTCCAACGCGAACGCCCGAGGCTCCGTCAACGGCACGGCACCCGTGGCCAGCGCGAACACCGTGTCCCCGTCGAACATCGTGTGGGCGGGCCGAATCGCGCGCGCGAGCCCGTCCTGCGCGGCCATCGCGAGCCGCTGACACTCCGCTTTGGACAGTGCCGCGTCCACCGCCACCACACCGATCGTGGTGTTGAGGCCTTCGGTCTTGCGTTCGGGCAACGCGACGGCCGACGTGCCGAGCGACGGCAACCACGGCAGCCCCGTCGCGCGGTCGACAGCTTCGCCGGCCGCGTTCACGACGGCCAGCGCACCGACGTTGAACGAGCCGACCTTCGTGGCCGCGGTCCCGACGCCGCCCTTCAGCGAACCGACGCGCGCACCGGCACCCGCGCCGACGCATCCGAGAGCGAATTCCGCTGTGGCGTTGGAACAAGCTTCGTAACCGAACGACGAGTCCGGCCGGTTTCCCCACTCGGACATCGGCAGGTCGAAGATCACCGCACCCGGCACGATCGGCACGACGTGGTGCGGCTGCGCACCGACCTGGAACCCGATCGACCGCTCCGACAACCACCGCATGACCCCGTCGGCAGCCGCCAGCCCGTACGCCGAACCGCCCGACAAACACACCGCGTGCACCTGCTGGACGAGGTTCGCGGGGTCGAGCAGGTCGGTTTCGCGCGTGCCAGGAGCACCGCCCCTGCCATCCACGGCACCAACGGCGCCGTCCGGAACTAGGACCACGGTGGTACCGGTGGCCCAGCCGGGTTCGACGCGGTGGTGATGACCGACGAGGACGCCGGGAATCACGGCATCATCGCTTCCACCAGCGTGTCCTGCACCCAGGTGAGCCAGTGGTACACCCCGAGGTGCGGCGAGCGCGGGTCCTCCGGCGGCAGTTCGTCCGGCATGTCCTCGGTGACGTCCAGCGCCGTGCCCAGCGCGAGCCGCACATCGTTCAACGACGCGAGCCACGCCTCGGCCTCGCCGATCGACAGCCGGATCTCCCCGCCGTCGGGCGAGCAGGTCTGCAGCACGATCTCGGCCGCACCCGTCTTGTGGTCCAGAAGCTCGGGCTCGTGCAACGACCGCAGCGCCGCCGCCGAGTTGACCTCGTCGGGGTCCGGTGCGTCGTCGTCCAGACGATGGAAATCGGGCAGAAGCCGGCCCAGGATCGGATCATCGGGCGCTTCCGACGGACCTGTCCTGATCCCGGTCAGCTCGGCGAGCTCGTCCTGGGGCGCCTCCTCGGCGCGGGCCAGCAGCATGTCCTGGATCTGGCTGACCAGACCCCGCACGACTGCGGCCTCCTGGCGGTCGAGTCTCCCGATGACGACGTCACCGTCGCGGATCCACCGCTTCACGAGGTCCGCTGCATGGTCGCCCAGAGTCCCGCCGCGTGGAGCTTCGCCACGTCGGCCTCCACCTTGTCCTTGGTGCCCGATGTCACGATCGCCCTGCCCTTGTGGTGCACGTCGAGCATCAGCTTGGTCGCCTTGTCCCTGCTGAAGCCGAACAGCTTCTGGAACACGTACGTCACGTAGGACATCAGGTTTACCGGGTCGTTCCAGACCACGGTCTGCCAGGGCCTGTCCTCGGCGACGATCTCCTCGCCGACGGCCTCCGGCTGCGTCCGTTCCTGTTCGACGGGCGTGGTCATACCGCCAATGGTGTCATGTTCGCCGCAGTGGCGGAGACCGCATGCGGCTAAACCGGATGCGACCTTAGGGTTGGTGACCATGAACTCGACGGCGTTGCTCACGGACCACTACGAGCTGACCATGCTCGCGGCCGCGCTGCGTGACGGCACTGGTGACCGTCCGTGCGTGTTCGAGGTCTTCGCCCGCAGGCTGCCCGACGGGCGCCGCTACGGCGTGGTCGCGGGCATGACCAGGTTGCTGGACGCGATCGGGGACTTCCGCTTCGGCGAGGAGGAGATCGACCAGCTGCGCCGCAACGCCGTCGTCGACGACACGACGCTGGAGTGGCTCGCGAACTACTCGTTCCGCGGCGAGATCGACGGGTACCCGGATGGGGAGCTGTACTTCCCCGGTTCGCCGATCCTCACGGTGCGGGCGTCGTTCGCCGAGGGGGTCGTGCTGGAGACGCTCGTGCTCTCGATCCTCAACCACGACAGCGCTATCGCGTCCGCCGCCGCCCGCATGGTGACCGCCGCGAACGGCCGCCGCATGATCGAGATGGGTTCGCGGCGCGCCCACGAGGAAGCCGCCGTGGCGTGTGCCCGCGCGGCCTACCTGGCCGGCTTCACGGCGACGTCGAACCTCGAAGCCGGACGCCGTCACGGCATCCCGACGGCCGGCACGTGCGCGCACGCGTTCACGTTGCTGCACGACACCGAGGAAGAGGCGTTCCGCAGCCAGGTCGAGGCGTTGGGCGTCGGCACGACGTTGCTGGTCGACACCTACGACATCACCGAGGGGATCAAGACCGCCGTCGCGGTCGCGGGGCCCGATCTCGGCGCGATCCGGATCGACTCGGGTGATCTCGGCGTGATGGCCAGGCAGGCACGCGACCAGCTCGACTCGCTCGGCGCCCGCAACACCCGGATCGTCGTGTCCAGCGACCTGGACGAGTACGCGATCGCCGCCCTGCGCGCCGAACCCGTTGACGCGTATGGCGTCGGCACGTCCGTCGTGACCGGTTCCGGCGCACCGACCGCGGGCATGGTCTACAAGCTGGTCGAGGTCGACGGCAAGCACGTCGAGAAGCGCAGCACGTCCAAGCAGTCGCGCGGCGGCTGGAAGAAGGCGCTGCGGCGGCACAAGGACACCGGGACGGCGCTGGAGGAGGTCGTGTTCCAGGCGTCCGCGGAGCCCGAGCTCGGTCCCGGCGACCGGCTCGTGCAGATTCCGCTGATGCGCGATGGACAGGTCTCATCCGAGGTACCCACGCTGGAGCAGAGCCGCGAACACCTGCGCGCGGCGCTGGTGAGCGTGCCGTGGGAGGGCCTCAAGCTCTCGCGCGGCGAGCCCGCGATCCCGACGATCTACCTGGAGGGCTGACATGACCAAGGCTTTGATCGTCGTCGACGTGCAGAACGACTTCTGCGAGGGCGGGTCCCTGGCCGTCGCGGGCGGTGCCGCGGTGGCCGCGGCCATCTCGCAGCACATCGCCACGTCCTCGTACGACCACGTCGTGGCGACGCGGGACTACCACGTGGATCCTGGTGAGCACTTCTCGGAGACGCCGGACTTCATCGACACGTGGCCGGTGCACTGCGTGGCCGGGACGCCCGGCGCGTCGTTCCACCCGGAGCTCGACGTGGCGGGGATCGAGCAGGTGTTCTCGAAGGGCCGGTTCGCCGCCGCCTACTCGGGTTTCGAGGCGGAGAACGACCTCGCGGGATGGCTGACGGAGCAGGGCGTGACCGAGGTGGACGTCGTCGGCATCGCGACCGACCACTGCGTCCGCGCCACTGCCCTGGACGCGCAGCGCAACGGCTTCCGCACGACGGTTCTGGCGGACCTGACCGCGGCCGTGGCCGAGACCACCCGCGACGCCGCTCTCGAAGAGCTGCGCGCCGCGGGTGTCTTTGTGGCCTAACGGTTCTACGGCGTCGGCGAACAGGCCGTGGTGCCGACGGTGATGCTCCCGGTGTAGCCGGACGACGGCTCGAACGTGAGCTTGAGCAGCGTCATGCTGATGCTGCCGTCGTTCGGCACCGGGAACACGGTGTCGGTGAACTTCACCTTGGCGAGCACGGTTCCGCCGCTCGACTTCACCTCGTGCACGTACCCGGACGGGATGTTCTGCGGTAGCCCGGTCCAGCCGGACATGCCCTTGAGCTCCCAGCCCGCCGAGGTGCCCTTCTCGTCGGCCGTGCAGGTGATGGTCCACTCGCCGATCTTGAGCCGCGGGCCGTTCTTCGCGACGAGCGCGGACAGTTCGAACGCCTTGCCCTTGGCCACGGACGTCGTCTTGGTGAGCAGCTCTGCCTGGTTCACGACCTCGGTCGTGCAGGCCGAGCTGGTCTCACCGACCTTGAAACCGTTCTTGCTCACCGCCGGGCTGGATCCGGTGACCGTGCCCGCCTGGTCCGGGTTCACGTCGCACACGGCGAGCGGCTCGACCTTGAACGTCTGGTCCGCCTTGGCGAAGTCGGCGGATCCCGAGCTGGCCGTGCCGGGCGGGTTGCTCGCGAAAGCGGGAGCCGCGGTGGCGAACGTCAACGCGGCAACCGCCCCTGCGATCACACTCTTTCGCACTGTTGCTCACTCCCCTATGGCTCGATTTACCACCGCCCGATAATGGTTGTGATGGGGGGCGTGATTAACAGCTCGGCACCCCATGTCACCCATTCGTGAATTCGCAATTACACGACCGGGTGACAGGCAAGCTGTTCGTCAGCGCACACCCACCAACGTGGCGAACGGCTCCCGGCGCGGCAGGGCGGTCGGCAGGCCGGCCAGCCTCTCCAGCGCGGAGCACACCCGGACCGCGGCACGCCCGTCGCCGAACGGGTTGCGCCCCAACGGAAGCCGCAGCCGGGAGCCGAGCACCCAGCCCGCTTCGGCGAGGATGCGGGTGGTGTCCGTGCCGACGAGCCAGGCACACCCGGCGTCGACGGCGAGCATGCGTTCGGTGGTCTCGCGCAGCACCAGCACCGGGACGCCGAACGTCGGCGCCTCCTCCTGGATGCCGCCGGAGTCGGTCAGCACGAGGGCCGCGCGGCGCAGCACCCGCACGAGGTCCGGGTAGTCCAGCGGATCGGTGATGACCACGCGTTCGTGGCCACCCAGCAGTGACACGACCTGTTCGCGCACACCGGGGTTCGGGTGCGCGGGGATCAGCACGTGCACGTCGGGGTGGCGGTCGGCGATGGAGCGCACGGCGTTCAGGACACGCATCAACGGGCGGCCCCACGACTCGCGGCGGTGCACCGTGACGAGCATGAGCCGGCCACCGGTGGCGTCCAGCGTTCGTTCGAGGGCGACGAGATCCGGGCTCGACGCGGGCAGGTCGGCGGACGCGACGCGTTGCACGGCGTCCACGACGGTGTTGCCGGTGACGACGATGTGGCTGTCCGGCAGGGATTCCGTGTTCAACGCGTTGGCGGCGTCGTCGGTCGGAGCGAGGTGCAGCGAGGTGATGCGGGAGATCATCTGCCGGTTCCCCTCCTCGGGGAACGGGCCGTAGAGGTCGCCGGTGCGCAGACCGGCTTCGAGGTGCGCCACGGGGATTCCGCGCCAGAACGACGCGAGCGCCGCGGCCAGAGTCGTGGTCGTGTCGCCCTGCACGAGGGTGACCGCCGGGTCGCGCTCCTCCAGCACGGCGTCGAACTCGGGTAACAGCCGGGACACCAGCTCGGCCTGGGTGCCGTTGATCCTGGGCACGTCCAGCCGCACGTCCGGCACCAGGTCGAACGCGCCGAGCGCCTGCTCGACCATGCCGGAGTGCTGTCCGCTGTGGACGATCGTGGGGCGCAGGCCGGGGTGTCCCCTCAGCGCGATGGCGACCGGGGCGATCTTCACGGCTTCTGGCCGGGTACCGGCCACCAGCAGAACTTCTTTCCTCACCGTTGTCCTCTCTCGGGGGAGACCGGGAGACCCGCCTGGGACCGGGGGCAACCCCAGGCGGGCTCTGTCAGCCGGCTCGGTTTCTGGCCTTCGCCGTGGCGGGCACGCGCTTGCGGCGCGTGCTGTGCAGCAGGAACGCGCCCACGAGCAGGAGGACGATTCCCGCGACGATCCACCACGTCACGTCCGCGCCGGTGACCGCGAGGGCTCCGACGCCCGTGCCGACACCGATGCCGGTACCGGGGACCTTGTACATCTGCCGCTCCTGGGTCAGGCCGCGTTCAAGGACGCGCGGCGGCGGAACGCCACGAAGGCGACCGGAGCGGCGACGACACCGAGCAGGCCGAGGCCGATCCACAGGCCCGCCCCCGACGCCATCGGGATGGGCAGGCCGGCGGGACCGCACGTGGCGGACGACAGGATCACGTCGCCCGTGCCGAGGGAGCCGAGCTTGCCCTGCAGCAGCTTGATGTGAATCGCGTTCACGGTGAGGCTGCCGTCGTTGTTCTTGTACTGCTCGTTGAAGATGACCTCGGCGATCTTGATGCCCGCCAGTTCCACGTTGAGAACCGTGTTGGGCGCCGGGTCGGCGTTGACCTGGCCGAGCTTGCCGAGGTTCACGCCCGCGAGCTTGGACTTGCCGGTCAGACCCTTCTGGGTCGCCGCGCACTCCGCCTCGACCAGCTCGGCGGAGATCTTGCCGGTGACCTTGGAGAGCAGGTCGACCCGGACGTCCGCGGTGCTCGCCCGCGAGTACACGCCGCCGGACTTGTCGTCCCGCGACGCGGAGGCGTTGATGACACCGGTCTTCAGAATCCCGGGCAGGTCAACGCCGACGAACGTGTTCTGCGTCGGCCCGTTCGCGTTGGCGGCGGCGAACGGTTCGGCGTTGACCGCCGGGTTGCCGAGCAGCGTCACGTCGAGCCTCGCACCGTATGCCGAGGCGTCCCCCGGAGCGGCCGAAGCAGGTGCGGCACCGACCAGGAGTGCGGCAATCGCGATGACTCCTGCCAGTCCCGTCATTCGGACACGCATGAAACTCCTTCCCTTGATTCCTCCGGCCCCAGGGCGCACTGATACCAATCTGGTTTCACGCTTTCCGGGGGCAATTACCGGCATCGGCTTTCTTTCGAGGGAACTGAGGGTTACTCCCCGTATCGGGCGACACGACCACCCAACTCGCCCAGTCGGCGCCACTCATCGTGGGTTTTTTGATCAATTTCCGGTCACGGCGTCACCCGATCCGGGGGTGAGGGCTGACGTTGCGTCTACCGATGGAACGTCAAGTAGCCCGTCTGGGCGCTCCCTCGATCGGTGGAAAGGATCCTCGGGTGACGCTTGCCGTGCGCCGCACCGCATTCCCGAGCCGGGTGACGGTGGTCGTCCTGCTCGGGGTTGCCGCGGGACTCGTTTTCGCACACCGCCTGTACCGCACGGCGGAGATCTCGCTGTCCGGCGCGATTCTCAGCGTCATCAGCTCCTACGGCGTGGACGTGATCCCGGACCGCCAGACCGTCTACTTCGGACTGGGCTCGGACACGCCGCTGGGCCTGCGGATGACGCCGGAGTGCACGTCCGCGTTCCTGGTGCTGCCGCTGATCGTCGTCGGCGCGGTGATGATCGCGTTGCGCCCGCGGATCCAGTCGCGCGTGCTGTTCGCCCTCGGGGTCGCCGCCCTGGCGGTCGTGATCGTGAACCAGTTCCGCGTGCTGACCCTGGTCGGGCTCGTGCAGTGGTTGGGCGTCGACACCGGTTACTACTGGGGTCACACGCTGCTGGGCTCGATGGTGAGCGTCTTCGGTGGCGCGGCCGCGCTGGTCGCCTTCGTCTGGCTGGCCACCCGCAAGTGAGCCTCGACCTCGTTCTCGGGTTCACGCAGGCCCTCGCTCTGACGATGAGCGTCGCCTTCGTGACGTACGTGTTCTTCATCGTGGTGCCGTACCTGCGGCGCAAACCCGCGCCTCTTGGCGAGCCCTCGTCGCTGGAGTGGCACTTCTTCGTGCCGTGCCGTGACGAAGAGGCCGTCATCGGCGAAACGATCAGGTATCTGCGGGGGACGTTCCCCATCGCGCACGTGTGGGTCATCGACGACGACTCGGACGATCGCACGGCCGGTGTCGTGCGATCGTTGAAGCGCAACGGCGGCGTGCGGGACACACACATCCATCTCGTGCAACGCCAACGGCCCTATGCCCGCACCGGCAAGGGCAACGCGCTGAACGATGCGTACAGGACGTTGAAGCTGTGGATGGGCCGTCGGGCGGACACGGACCGCGCGATCATCGTGGTGGTGGACGCCGACGGCCGCCCTGCTCCGAACTGTCTGGAAGTCTGTGCGGCTCAGCACCTCTTCGGCAACCCGCGGATCGGCGCCGTGCAGGTGGACGTGCGAATGATCAACGCTGGTCTGCGTCAGCCCGGGGTTTCGTTGTGGCGACGGACGTTCGGCGCTGCTCTGGTGCGGATGCAGGACCTGGAGTTCCGCACGGCCATCGCGGCGATCCAGATGTCGCGCGGCGCCACCGGCACGATCTCCATGGGCGGCAACGGTCAGTTCACCCGGCTGTCCGCTTTGGACTCGATCGCCGGGCCGACCGGTTCGCCGTGGCGCGGCTCGTTGCTGGAGGACTTCGAGCTCGGTGTGCACCTGCTGACCGCGGGCTGGCACACCGGGTTCTCGTTGGACACGCATGTGAACCAGGAAGCGCTGTACTCGTTGCGCCGCTTCCTGGCCCAGCGCACCCGGTGGGGCCAGGGAACCATGCAGTGCATGCGTTATCTGCGGCGCATCTGGGACTCCGAGCACCTGACGACTCTCGGTGCGGCCGAGATGATGTACTACCTCGCGCAACCGTGGATGCAGTTGCTCGGCACGCTCATCTACCCGATTCCCATGGCGCTCATGGCTTACCGGTTCGCGGTGTCGCCTGCCGAAGTCGTGGCGTGGTTCTTCGACGGCGCGTGGATCCTCTTCACCGTGTACGGCGCCTTCGGCCTGTTGCCGTTCGTCCTGTGGGGACCGGTGTACCGCGCGCGGTGTGCGCCAGTGTCGTTCTGGAAGTCCATCGCGTACGGGTTCGGCTACGCGCTGTACATCTACACCTTCTACATCACGTCGTGGCGCGCGCTGATCCGCTTGGTGCGCGGCAACAACGGCTGGACCAAGACCCGCCGCAACACCGAGCGACGCGTGGTCACCGCGGATGTGTGAACGGTCACTTTGTAGAGATCGAACAAAGACGTTCTCAAGTTTCCCTGGTTAATCTCAGGTTCTCTCGATTCCGCCTGGGAGGGAACGTGACACTCGCACTCGCGCCTCGTCGCACCGTGCTCGCCGACTTCGTGCCGGGCTCTCTGGTCCGCGACCTGACACTGGTGGTGGCAGGTGCCGCCTTCACCGGCCTCGCCGCCCAGGTGGCGCTGCCGATCCCGGGCAGCCCGGTTCCGCTGACCGGCCAGACGTTCGCGGCTCTTCTCGTCGGCGCCGCTCTGGGTTGGCAGCGCGGCGCGACCTCGATGCTCCTGTACTTGATCGCGGGCGTCGCGGGCGTGCCGTGGTTCCAAGGCGGCACGTCGGGCGCGCCCGTGTCGCTGGGTTACGTCGTGGGCTTCGTGTTCGCGGGTGCATTGGTCGGCGCCCTTGCCGGGCGCGGCGGCGATCGCACGCCGTTGCGGGTCGTCGGCACGATGGTTCTCGGCTACCTGGCGATCTACGCCGTCGGTGTGCCGTGGCTGATGACCATGACCGGGATGTCCTTGTCCAAGGCCGTTGCCGTGGGTGTGGTCCCGTTCCTGCTCGGCGACGGCCTGAAGATCGCACTGGCGGCCGGCGTGCTGCCGGGGGCCTGGGCACTCGTCCGGCGTCGGTAGCTTGGACCAGGTGATCACGCCTGGGGAATATCTCTCGTTCTTGGACGCGCGTCTGCCCGGTCTCGTGGTGGGCGCGCACGTCTACGGCTCGCGTGTTCTGGACGACGTCGTCTCCGACTCGGACCTGGACATCGTCATCGAGCTGTCTTCAGCTGCCGAGCTGCCTTCGGTCGAAGGTGCTGACGTCGCCGTGGTTCTGGCCGGCTCGCTGGAGAAGCCCGTCTTCGACGTGACGCCCTTGGCCGGCGAGATCACTCCGGTGTTGTGGCAGCAGCTACGCACCGTCGGTCACACCGTGCGCGGCACGCGCCCCACATGCCCCGGCACAGCCGCTGACGTCGAGGCGTACTGCCGTTCGAACCTCGTCAGCTACTGGCAGCGCTTGTTCGAGCAGGTCCGCACGATGTCGGAGTTGCCGCCAGAAGACATCCTCTGGGTGGGACTGGGCCCCGCGCGCCTGTGGCACACCATCCGCACGGGCGAGATCGTCAGCAAGTCGCGCGCGGGCGTGCTGGCAGCGGCCCACTGGCCCGATCTGCCACTCCTGGACCTCGTGTCCGCCCGCCACGGTTCGGACGTGCCGCTGACCGACTCTCATCTGAAGGCGGCCGTCGAGGTGTTCGACCGGATCCTGGCCGACGTAACGACGTGAGGCCCGCGGCCGAGAAATCCGCGTGACGACGCATACCCCGGAAGAGTTGGGCTGTCTGGTCGGCGGCCCTGCCCGCGCCGCCGAGGTCGCCCTGGCCCGTTTGCTGCAGGCCGGCGCGGTCCGGATCTCCCGTGACGGCGTGGTGACCGCGGTCCACCGCAGTCCCGGCCGGATCTCGCCGTTGGAGGCGCGGATCCTGAACAGCGTCCAGGCAGGCAGGTACCTGCACGACGTCCTGCGGGAGACGGCCACCTCACCCGAGGCGGAGGGCCTGCGCCACCACCTCGCGGACCGCGGCCTGCTGCGGCACCACCGGTCGTGGCGGCCCAGGTTGTACCCGTGGCTGTTCCTGCTCGGAGCGGCGCTCGTGCTGGCCGGGTTCTTCCGGATCGTGGTGCCGGACCTGCTGCGGGAGCTCCCGGTGCCGGACATCACCGAGTACCCGCCCTGGTACTTCTTCGCGGCCGGCGCGGTGGTGTTCGTCTGGGCCTCGGTGCTGAAGGCGCGCGACCCCGGCCGGCTGCGGACCAGGACCGGTTACCGGCTCGCGAGACGGACGCGGCTGCGGGTCAGCACGCAGGACCCGGTGGGCGCGGTCGCGTCCCGGGGCCTGCGCGGGAAGGTCGGCAGGGTCGCGATCGCCGGGATGCTGGGGCTGACGCCCGTGATGATCGGGCTGCTGCCCACGCGGGACACGTCGTCCAGCAGCAGTTGCGGCAGCGGGTGTTCGTCGAGCTCGTGCGGCAGCGGTGACAGCGGCAGCGGCTGCGGCGGAAGTGGCTGCGGAGGCGGGTGCGGTGGAGGCGGCGGCGACTGAGCTCGCGGTGACTGAGCGGGTCCGCGTGTGCGGTGTCTGAGCTCGCGGTGTCTGAGCTCGCGGTGTCTGAGGTCGCGGTGACTGAGGTCGCGGTGACTGAGCGGGTCCGCGTGTGCGGTGTCTGACGGAGACTGTCGGACCTGCCGGGTACGGTCTGTCTCGTGCCTGAAGTTCCCCCCACCCTGAGCCTCCTCGAGACCGCCGTCCACGCCGTCGGTGGCGCGGAGCGCCCTGGCCAGGTGGAGATGGCCGAGGCCGTCGACCACTCCATCCGCACGGGCGAGCATCTCGCGGTGCAGGCGGGCACGGGCACCGGCAAGTCGCTCGCGTACTTGGTGCCGTCGATCAGGCACGCGGTGGCCGAGGGCGAGACGGTCGTCGTCTCCACGGCCACGATCGCCCTGCAGCGGCAGCTGGTCGACCGGGATCTGCCGCGCCTCGCGAAGGCGTTGAAGAAGGAGCTCGGCCGGGAGCCCACGTTCGCAATCCTCAAGGGCCGCAGGAACTACCTGTGCATGCACCGCGTCCACAACGGCGCGCCCGAGGAGCCGGACGACGCCACGCTGTTCGACCCGTTCGCGATGTCGAAGCTCGGGCGTGAGGTGAAGCGGCTGAACGAATGGTCGTCGGACACCGAGACGGGCGACCGCGACGAGCTCGTGCCGGGCGTGAGCGAGCAGGCGTGGCGGCAGGTCAGCGTCACGGCTCGTGAGTGCCTGGGCGTGTCGAAGTGCCCGATCGGCAGCGACTGCTTCGCGGAGAGGGCAAGGGCGCAGGCGGGCAAGGCGGACGTGGTGGTCACGAACCACGCGATGCTCGCCATCGACGCGTTGGAGGGCTACCAGGTTCTGCCGGACCACGACGTGGTGGTGATCGACGAGGCGCACGACCTGGTCGACCGCGTCACGTCGGTGGCCACGGAGGAGCTGAGCGGCGCGTCCGTGGCGATGGCGGCGCGAAGGTGCGGCCGGCTGATCGACCAGGACATCGCGGACCGCCTCGCCGAGGCGAGCGACGGCCTGGCGATGATCCTCGAGGACATGCCGTCGGGTCGGCTCGACGCGCTCCCGAAAGCGCTCGCGGGCGCGGTCGCGGCCACGCGCGACGCGGCGCACAACTGCATGTCGGCGATGGGGCCGGAGCGCAAGGAGGACCCGGACGGTGCGACGGCGCGCAAGCTCGCGCTGGCGTTGCTCGAGGAGGTCCACGACTGCGCGGTGCGGATCCTCGACGCGTTCGGCGAGGAGCACGACGTCGTGTGGGTGTCGGGCGACTTCAACCAGAAGGCGGCCGTGCTGCGGGTCGCGCCCCTGGGCGTCGGCGGGCTGCTCCGCGAGCGGCTGTTCGCCAAGCGCACCACGGTGCTGACGTCCGCGACGCTCACGCTGGGCGGCGCGTTCGACACGATGGCCCGCCAGTGGGGCCTGCCGCCGTCGGAGAAGGTCCGCAAGATCGAGGGCGCGGCCACGGACAAGGACATCGACGGTCCCAAGTGGACCGGACTGGACGTCGGCTCGCCCTTCGAACACGGATCGAGCGGCATCCTCTACGTGGCAAGGCATCTGCCGCAACCGGGCCGCGACGGCCTGCCCCCGGAGTACCTGGACGAGATCGAGGGCCTGGTGAACGCGGCAGGCGGCCGCGCGCTCGGCCTGTTCTCCTCGACGCGCGCGGCCAAGGCGGCCACGGAAGCGCTGCGGGACAAGCTCGACTACCAGATCCTCTGCCAGGGCGACGACGCGACCGGCCTGCTGGTCAAGAAGTTCTCCGAGGACGAGCGCACGTGCCTGTTCGGCACCCTGTCGCTGTGGCAGGGCGTCGACGTCCCCGGCCCGTCCCTGCAGCTCGTGATCATGGACCGCATCCCGTTCCCACGCCCGGACGACCCGCTCGCCTCCGCCCGCCAGAAGGCCATCAACTCACGTGGCGGCAACGGCTTCCTCACCGTCGCCGCCACGCACGCCGCTCTGCTGCTCGCCCAGGGCGCGGGCCGGTTGCTGCGCTCGATGTCGGACAAGGGCGTGGTGGCCATCCTCGACCCGAGGCTGGCCACGGCCCGCTACGGCGGCTTCCTGCGCGCCTCACTCCCCCCGTTCTGGACGACCTACGACCCCGATGTGGTCAGGGCCGCCCTCAAACGCCTGGACGCGGCTCAGACCCCGTGATCCTCTCGATCAACTCGTCCCGGAACGCCTGAGCTTCCACGAATTCCGGTTCG
>JAVXWK010000134.1:0-3211 GCA_032230575.1 Pseudonocardiales bacterium
GACGGTCAGCGCCATACCGCGCTCCAGGATGCCCATCTGGTAGGTCTCCACGCGGGCGTCGGCGCAGTCGTGCACGTCCAGGCCGAGGAAGTGCCCCGTGCCGCACACGATGTACCGGCGGTGGTGCTGACCGGCCGGGTCGAGCGCCTTGTCGACGCTGACCGGGAGAAGGCCCCAGTCGTGCAGGCCTTCCGCGAGCACGCGCATCGCGGTGTGGTGGAACGCGCTGTAGTCGTTGCCCGGCTTGACTTCCGCCAGAGCGGCCACGTGCGAGGCGTGCACGAGGTCGTAGACCTGGCGCTGGGCCGCGCTGAACTCACCGCTCACCGGGAACGTGCGGGTGACATCGGCGGTGTAGAGGGAGTTCATCTCGACACCGGCGTCGAGCAGCAGCAGGTCGGCGTCGTTCACACGGCCGTCGTTGCGCGTCCAGTGCAGCACCGGCGCGTGGTGGCCGGCGGCGACGATCGACGTGTAGCCGGGGCCGTTGCCCTCAGTGCGCGCGCGACGGTCGAACGTGCCCTGCAGCCAGCGCTCTCCCCCGCCGCGCACGGCCTGGCCGAGCTCCATGGCGACGTCCGCGAAGCCCTTGACCGACGCGTCGACGGCCTGGCGGAGCTGGTCGATCTCCCAGTCGTCCTTGATGCGCCGCAGCTCGGACAGAACGGTGCGCAGCTCGTCGCTGTGCGAGCCGGTCAGCGCGTCCAGCAGCGGGTCGACGCCCTTGGCGGTGAGCGTCTCGGGGTGACGACCGCGCAGTGCGTGCGCGAGGTCCTCGAGCGGGCGAGCCGTGATGTTCAGCGCCTCGCCCCATTCCTTCGGCCCGGCCGCGGCGCCGATCCAGAACGGGCTGCGGTCGGCGTCGCCGAAGAAGTCGACGCTGTGCGGTTCCGACGGCACCGGCACGAACAGCGTGGCGTCCTCATCGGACAGCACCAGCACCGCGCCCTCGACCTGGCACCCGGTCAGCCACACGAAGTCGCTGTCGGCGCGGAACTCGTGGAACGTGTCGTTGGACCGGACGGCCGCCCGCCCCGCAGCGAGCGCGATCCGCTTGCCCGGGAGCGCTGCGACGAGCCTGGCGCGATGCGCCTCAGCCGCCTCCGCGGTGCCCCTGGGGAGGTCGACGTGGTCGTCCCACTTGCCCCAGCCGTCGCGGATGTGGGTGCGGAAACCGTCCGCGTCGACCAGTTTCGCCATGTCACGGCGTGTCCGAGCCAATTGCGGTCCTCTCGGGATCGTGTTTGGCCCCCAGCCTTCCTTCGAACGGCCGGGGTCCGCCAATCCAGATCGGGGATAGCCTCAGCCTATGGAACTGGAGATCCGGCACCTGCGCGCCGTCTGCGCCATCGGCGACGCGGGCAGCCTCTCGCGCGCGGCGACCCAGCTGGGGATCTCCCAACCGTCTCTCACGACGTTGCTGCAGCGCGTCGAGCGTCTGGTCGGCGGCAAGCTGTTCGAACGCGGCCGTGCCGGTGCAGTTCCTACCGCGCTGGGCGCGCAGATGCTGCCGCGGGCCCGGTTGTTGCTGGTGGAGCTGGAGGCGTTCGGCTCGGACATGGCCGGGCGTGGCGGCCCGATCCGGTTCGGGTCGGTGCACATGGAGTGCGTGGCGGCCCTCTTCTCTCGTTTGGAAGAGGCTCTGGACGACGTGACGCTGGTCGTCGACCCGTCGTCGACCGGGCTGGCGCTGGCGTTGGCGAACGGGCACCTGGACGCGGCGGTGATCGCGGTCGACGAGGAGGGCGACCTGGGTCTGCCGCGCGGGGTCGGGCAGCGGATCGTGGTGCCGTGGGTGCCGGTGTACATCGCCCTTCCCGCAGGTCATCGGCTTGCCGAAGCGCCTGAGGTGGATCTTGCGGACCTGGCCGGTGAGGCGTGGGTGGGGCCTCCCGGGGCTGAGGACGGGTCGCTCACGACGTTGCGGGCGGCGTGCCGGGCGGTGGGGTTCGTGCCGCGGATCCGGTTCGAGGTACCGAGCGGAGCCGGACGCCAGCTGATCGCCGCGGGCAAGGCCGTGCAGCTGGTGGAACCGACGTCGCAGGGCGGGCCGGGGGTGGTGGTGCGGCCGCTGGCGGGGGCACCGATGCGGATGCGGCTCGTGTTCGCGTGGCGGCGGGAGCGGCTGACCTGGGAGCAGGCCAGCCGCATGTACGCCGACGTGCTGGGCGCCTACTCGGAGCAGGCGCTCGCGAGTCCGGTGTTCCGGCCGTGGTGGGAAGAACGGGGCGCTGCGCTCACCTCAGTGGAGTGAACGAGAGCGAGGCTGGGCAGGAGCAGGGTCGCCACTGCCCGGCCAGTCGCGGTCAGGCCGGCTGGGCGAGGGTGCCGAGCCACGCGTACCAGTCGTTGTCGTACCGCGTCCCGATCATCCGCGTCACGTGGTCGCGCGCCCCGGCCCAGTCCCCCACCCGATAGCGCGCCAGCACCGTCGCGACGTCGGCCGGGTGCTTCTCGACCAGATACCTGACCGCGAGATAGCCCCAGTTGTAGACGCGCTTCGTGTCGTGGTCGTACGTCGTGTCGAAGAGCGCGCTCAACGCGTAGGTCTGCTTCTTCGCC
The DNA here is from genome assembly GCA_032230575.1 of Pseudonocardiales bacterium. Taxonomy (GTDB): domain Bacteria; phylum Actinomycetota; class Actinomycetes; order Mycobacteriales; family Pseudonocardiaceae; genus Lentzea. The sequence goes on from JAVXWK010000134.1 coordinate 2,563, forward strand.
TCGGCCAGCGCATCGGCGTAGACCTCGTTCCGGTAGGTGTACGAGACGTACTCGGCGAAGCCCTCGACCCACCACACCGTCGGCGTGGTCATGTTCTCGTCGAAGTCGCCGTGCATGTCGAACCGGCCGTCGAGGTAGTGGGTGTACTCGTGGTTGAGGTTCCAGATCTGGAACGTCGGCAGCCAGTCGGCCTCGTGCGCGATGAACCGGGCCTCGTTCTTGGCCGGGTCGCCTTCCAGGTACATGCCACCGTTGTTGGTGGAGATGTCGAACAGCACCCCGGCGTACGTCCGGTAGTCGTCGCCGGTGTTGAAGACCACGACCTCGAGCGACGTGTTCTGGTCGCCGGCAACAGGTCCCTGGTCGTGCACCAGTCCGTGGAAGACGGCGTCCTGGGCGGCCAGCGAGCCGCACGTCCGGCGGAGCTGCGCGCGGGTCAGCTGCTGGGCACGGATCTTCAACGTCGCGCTGCAGGTGTGCCGGACGGTCAGCACGCGGCGGTCGATCGTCGTGCGGAAGTCGCAGGTGCCGTAACGGCGGCACTGAGCCTTGTCGTACCAGTCGACCATCTCGGCCACACCGACCCACAGCGGTGCCAGCCGACCGACGACGTCACCTCGACTCACCATGTCCACGAGCAAGGGGCGGA
>JAVXWK010000143.1:0-16932 GCA_032230575.1 Pseudonocardiales bacterium
ACCCACGGCCTGTTCAGCAGCAGGACGTGTGCCTCGCCGTCCGGTGAGACCGGCAGATCGGGCACCGCGGCCTCGGTGCGCAGACAGGTCCGGCGGGCCAGGTCCACCTGGAACAGCACCGGGCGCCCGGCGTCCCTCGTGAGCACGAGCAGCTCGTAGGGGTGCAGGCCACCCGCGGACGGCACCGAGCCGTCGAGCACACCGTCCTCGACGATCCGCAACGCCGCGTGCAGGCCGGCGCTGTCCGGCCGGTGCACGGCGGAGCTCGCCAGCGGCTGCGTTCTCGTCAGCCGTTCCCACAGGTCCGGCCCGCCGGGCAGGTGCTCTGTCCGTCCGATCCGCAAGATGCCCCCACATCTTCGTTCGACGTTACGGCCGCAGTACGACTTCCAGGTCGCCCGCGGTGAAGGCGCCGGCCACCCGCGACAGGTGGGTGAAGTCCGGCACCGCCACCGCCGCGCCCGCCCTGACCAGGTCGTCGCCGCCGATTCCCACGCAGTGCGTGCCGGCCGAGACGGACGATCGCACGCCGCTCAACGCGTCCTCGAACACGAGCGTCGACGCGGGCTCCACACCGAGGAGCGCGCAGCCGCTGCGATACGGCTCGGGATGCGGCTTGCCGTTGGCCACGTCGTCGCGGCTCACGACCGCGGAGAACACCTCCCCCAGTTCGAAGAGCTCCACGACGTGCTCGATCTTCTCCGCCCAGCTGCTGGTGACCAGTCCGATCGGGACGCCCGTCGTGCCGAGCCAGGCGATGAACTCGCGCACGCCGGGCACCGCGCGGTACGGCGCGGTCTCCTCGATCCGGTCGACGTGCGCCCAGATCTCCTTGCGCTGCTGAGGGGTGTGGTCCGGGAACAACGTCGCGACGGTGTGGCTGCCGGGCCTGCCGTGCACGTGCTCGTGGATGTCCTCATCGGACAGACGCGTTCCGGCGTGGTGCAGTGCCGCCGCTCGCCAGGCCTCCTCGATGACCTCCCGCGACTCGATGATCACGCCGTCGAGGTCGAACAACACCGCCCGGATCTCGTTCTGCGCCACGTCGGAACGCCCTTCCGCTGTTGGTTGCTACCTGGTGCCGCTCATGAACGTGCTCGCGCCTTCCTTCCACAGCACGAACGAGTCGTCCACCACGAGGAGGTCCACGATCTCGTCGTCGAGCGCGTCGAACGCGTCCGACGGCGAGCCCAGGATGGGTTCCTCGTGCTTGTTGAACGACGTGTTCACCAGCGCGGCCTGACCGGTCTTCTCGTGCCACGACATCAGCAGGCCGTGCAGGTACGGGTCGTCCTGCGCCCGCACGACCTGTGGCCGTGCCGTGCCGTCGACGTGCACCACGGCGGGGCACGCCTCGCTGAACGCGTCGGTGCAGTCGTAGGTGATCGTCATGAACCGCGCGCTCACGTGATCGGGCCGCCAGCCGCGGTAGCAGTCCCCCGCGAGGTCCTCCGCCGTGATCGGCGCGAACGGCATGAACTCCGTGCGGCGCAGGCGGTCGTTGAGCCAGTCGTTCATCGACGGGTCGTCCGCGCGGTAGATGATGCTGCGCTTGCCGAGCGAACGCGGGCCGTACTCCATCCGTCCGCGGTAGACGCCGACGACCTGGTTGGCCGCCAACGCTTCCAGCACCAGAGCGGCGGTGTCCACCTCGGCGAGGCAGCTCAGCTTCGGGTAGTCGCGGAGGTGCTCGCGCAGGCCGCGCTCGGTCATCGCGGCGTCGGGGCCGAGCGCCATCGACGGCACCTGCGCGCGGAACCCGCCGCGCTGGTAGCCGACCGCGACCGCGGCGTGCAGCGGCAGACCGGCATCGCCCATCGGCGGCACCACGTAGACGTTGTCGACGCCGTCGAGCTCCAGCACGCGCTGGTTGAGCTTCACGTTGCCGAACACACCGCCGGACAGGCACACGTTGCGGGCGCCCGTGGCCGCGATGTGGGGACGCACGAGGTCGGTGAGCAGCTGTTCGACGTGCGCCTGGGCGGCCGCCGCCACGTCGGCGGGAGGCTCCGCCGCGATCGCGGCGAGCAGCTCCTCGCTGTAGCCGTCGTAGGACGGCTGGAAGTAGTCACCCGTCGTCGCGCGCAGCTTGCCGTCGACGAGGTCGATCATCCGGCGCATCAGCGGACGCAGCCGGTCCGGGTCGCCGGACGCGGCCAAGCCGGTGATCTTGCCCTCGTGCCGGTTCGGCGTGAAGCCCAGCAACTTCGTGATGCGGCCGTAGAAGTAGCCGAGGCTGTCCGCGGACACCTCGCGCTGCAGCACGCGCTCGCCCCGAGGCGAGATGTGCCGGACGGTGAGCGACTGGAAGTCACCGCGGCCGTCGCAGGTCACGACGAGCGCGTCGTCGAACGGCGAGCAGACGAACCCGCCGAGCGCGTGCGCGTCGTGGTGGTCGACGAGGACGACCTTGGCCTGCAGGCCGTTCGCCTCGACCCACGCGTCGAACTCGCCGCGCTTCTCCTTGTCGTTGGCGATCTCGTCGGAGATCCGCTTGCGCAGGTGCGGCAGCCCGCCGGGGTGCCGGGCGGCCTCGTCGACGATGCGGTCGAAGTAGGTGAGCAGATGCTTCTCGGCGTCGAACCCCGCGCACCACCCGTACGCGACGTGGTCGAGGTCGTCCAGGCGGACACCCCGGTGCTTCAGCACGAAGTCGATGGCCCGCGCGGGCCACGTCCTGTGCTCCTTAACACGCGTGAAACGCTCCTCGCTCGCGGCGGCAACAATGGTGCCGCCCTCGATCAGACATGCCCCAGCACCGTCATTGTTGGTAATCCCCAGAACCAGCAAGTCAGAATCCTGTTCTCGTTGTTTTCGCGCACACCGAACAGACCCTTCCTCAGGGTGTTCAGGTAGCGCGAGAAGACCTTCGACGGACGAGCGACCCACTCATCACAAGGCAGTTGAGCTGCGGTTTCAGGCCTTCGACGACAAAGTCGACATTGCAGATTTCCCCTCAGGCAAATGCGCCCCCAGCGCGTGAACGCCCCCCTGACGTTCGCATCAACCATAACCACACGTTTGACCGCGACGCAATCGAGAACGTTTGGCATCTTCCTGTCACGCATGAGATATCTCGTTTCGCAGCAGCAGTTCGAACGCCAGTTCTCCGGCACCGACGATCACCGGATCGCGCACCTCACCGGCCATGACCTCGGTGCGCCCGGCACGGGCCACCAGCGAGTCGGCCAGACGCGCGTCGATGCGGTCGGCCGCGAGTCCGTACAGCTCCGCGAGCAGACCGGTGAGGACCACGCGGTCGGGGCCGAGCACGTTCACGAGGCTCGCCAGCCCGATACCCAGTTGCTCGGTGGTCTCCTCCACGGCGTGCACCGCCACCCGGTCGCCACCGCGTGCCGCTGCCAGCACCACCTCGGCGTCCTGTCCCCCGCCCAGCCGGGACAACGCCCTGCCGTCGGCGTAGAGCTCCAGGCAGCCGTGCTGCCCGCAGGCGCACCTCGCACCGCGGGGATCGACGATCACGTGCCCGGCCTCGAGCGCGTGCCCGGTTCCCGGCAACGGCAGGCCGTCGCCGAGCAGCGCGCCACCGATACCCACCCGGTCACAGCCGAGCACGAGCAGCGTGCGCGCCCCGCGACCCGCTCCCCTGCGGTACTCCGCGAGCGCGGCCAGTGCGGAGTCGTTGCCGATGCGCACCGGGAGGTCGAGCCCGAGGCCGTTCTCCAGCAGCGCCGCCGCGGGCACGTCGGACCAGCCGAGGTGCAGCGCGGAGTGCACTTCGCCGTCCTGGCCGACCATGCCGGCGACACCGAGGCCGACTCCCTCGCACGCCCCGTCCGCCGCGTCGATCGCCTCGCGGACGAACCCGGCGATGGCGGCGAAGATCCGTTCGGGATCGGTGCGCTCACGGGGCAGCGGCCGGGAGAACGCCGCCCGCGGCACCCCGCCGAGCCCGAGCGTGGCGACGTCCACCCGGTCAGGCCGCAGGTGCGCCGCGATCACCACCGGACCAGAGGGATCGAGGTGCAGCATCGGCGACGGCCTGCCGCGCGCGGGCGTGTCGACGACAGCCGTGTCCACCCGCACAAGGCCCTGCTCCGCGAGGGACGCGACCGCCTCTCCCACCGCGGTCCTGGTCAGGCCGAGCTCCGCGGTGGCCGCGGACCTGCTCATGGGACCACTCAGATGCAGGAGCGTGATGAGCCGCTTGGTCGCCGTCGGACGACGAACGCTTCCCAACCTGACCCCCTTCGGGCTATTTTGTCAGCGAGTGAAACATAACCGACAGTGGTCGGCTACAGGGGGATTTTCACGTGAACCACTCGCACGGGTCAGCGGTGAGACCGGCCCACGTCGCGGCGTTCCTGCTGTTCTTCCTGCTCGGGGCCACCACGGCGACACTCGGCGCCACGCTGCCGGCACTGCGGGAGCTCTACGGGCTCGGGACCGCCGGGGGCAGCGGCCTCGTCACCGCCTACAACGTCGGCGCGCTGACGGCGATCGTGGGGTTCGGCTTCGCGGAGCGGTTCGTCCGCGCGCGCATCGCCATCTCCGTGCTGTGGCTGCTCTTCGTCGCGGGGTGCGCGGCGGCGGCCTTCGCCCCGCAGTGGCCGGTGTTCGTCGCGTGCCTGGTCGTCGCGGGCTTCGGCTACGGCGGTCTGGTCCTCTACCTCAACACCGCGTTCGCCACGGGGTTCGGCCGCCGCAACGTGCTGATGGTCAACCTGCTCAACGCCGTGTTCGGCGCGGGCGCGATCACCGGTCCGCTGGTCGCGGGCGCCGTCACCGACGTCCGGGTGGTGCTGCTCGGCATCGCGGTGCTCGCGGTGCCCTGCCTGCTCGCGCGCACCTGTGGCAACCCGGTCCAGCCCACCGGCGAAGGCGCGCCGAGCGGCCCGCGGGAGTGGAAGGCGGTGCTGCCGTTCGCGCTCATCGGTTTCCTCTACTCAGGACTGGAAACGGCGATCGGGACGTGGGAGTCGACCCACCTCGTGTGGACGGGGTGGTCGGTGGCGCTGGCCGCACAGCTCACCGCGTTGTTCTGGCTGGGCATGACGCTCGGCCGGTCGGTCATCCCGCTGCTCACCACGAAGGTGGCGCCGATCCGGATCGTGCTGGTGGGACTGGTGGTGGCGTCGGCCGCCCTGTTCGCGGCCACGGTGCCGGCCGTCGCTCCCGCCGGGTACGCGGTCGCCGGCGTCGCGATGGCGCCCGTGCTGCCTACGATGCTCGCGTGGATGGCGACCATCGTGCCGTCCGCGCAGTCCGCGAACGCCGTGGTGCTCACCGCGTGCATGGCGGCGAACGCCGTGCACCCGGTGGTGATCGCGGCGGCGGCGACGAGAGACAAGCCGGTCCTGATCCCCTTGGTGCTGACGGGATTCGCCCTGGCCTGCCTGGTCGCCGCGTTCGCCGCGACCCGGCCACGCCGCGCCGTGACCGCGACACCCGAGCCGGCCGCGACGACCGCGTGATGAGCACGGTGCGTCCCGAAGCGCGTGGAGAACCGTCAGCCGAGGATCAGGCCGCCGAGGAGGAACACGTTCAAGGCGATCACCAGCGCGGCCACGACCGAGGCGGCGACGGTGGTGATCGGGCGGTTCACGAGCGAGCCCATCACGGTGCGGTCGCGGGTGATCAGCACCAGCGGCACGAGTGCGAACGGGATGCCGAAGGACAGCACGACCTGCGACCACACCAGGGCGGTGGTCGGGTCGACCCCGGCGAGGAGCACGGCGAGCGCCGGGACGAGGGTGATCGCCCTGCGCGCGGTCCTGGACATCCGCACGCGCAGGAAGCCGGACATGACGACCTGGCCCGCGTACGTGCCGACCGAGGACGCGGCGAAACCGGACGCGAGCAGCGCGAGCGCGAACGCGGTGGCGGCCACTCCGCCGACCTGACCGGACAGTCCGGAGTGGACGGTCTCGAGCGAGTCGACCCCGGTGTCGGGACCGTGGAAGAGCTTGGCGGAGATGACGAGCATGGCCGCGTTGACCAGACCGGCGATGCCCAGTCCCGCGAACACGTCCAGGCGCAGGGACCGCAGCAACGACCGCCGGTCGGTCTCCTGCTCGCGCAACCGGCCGCTGATGAGGCTGGAGTGCAGGTAGATGACGTGGGGCATGACGGTGGCACCGAGGATGCCGGTGGCCAGCAGCACGCTGTCGGTTCCCGCGAAGCCCGGAACCAGTCCACTCGCGACACCCGGCAGGTCGACGCCCGCGAGCAGGACGTCCACCAGGAACCCGAGGACGATCACGCCCAGCAGCCCGGCGATCACCACCTCGAACCGTCGGTAGCCGAGGGTCTGCAAGCCCAGCAACAGGAACGCGACGGCGCCGGTGACCAGACCGCCGACCGGCAGCGGCAGTCCGAAGAGGAGGTTGAGCGCGACCGCCCCGCCGATGACCTCGGCGAGATCGGTGGCGATGGCGACGAGCTCCGCCTGCAGCCACAGGCCGTACACGACCGGACGGCGGTAGCGGGCGCGGCACATCTGGGCCAGGTCGCGGCCGGTGGCGAGCCCGAGCTTGGCGGACAGCACCTGCACCAGCAACGCCATCAGGTTCGCGGCGACGATCACCCACAGCAGCAGGTAGCCGAACCGCGAGCCGCCGGTGAAGTTGGTGGCGAAGTTGCCGGGGTCGACGTAGGCGATCGCGGCGACGAACGCCGGGCCGTACATCAGCGTCCGGGAACGGGCGCGCGCAGGACGCGCGTCGGTCGTGGACGCGGTGGAAGCCGTGGTCATGGAACAGTCCGTTCCGATTTCGGCCTGGCCGCGGGCGCGCCGGGACCGCCCCCGGAGAAACGGGGGCCGGTCGGCACGCTGATCGCCTAGCGCGAAATCTCGGTCTCGAATACCGGGGTGGGTGAGTTCGCGCGGTTCGACCCGTTCACGACGAGGTCCGCGGAAGCCTGCGGAGCCTCCTTGTCGAGATAACGGTCCTCGGCGGGCATCCATTCGTCCACCCACTGGGTGCGGGATTCCTCGCCGTCGCGGTCGAGGCCGCGGCGCAACCTCACCTCGCGGTCGGTGTTGCAGAAGATCCGGAACGTGTAGAACTCGCGCAGGTCGAGCTGCGTGCTGTAGACGCCTTCCACGAACAACGGCGTCCCGGCTGGAATCTCGGTCCATTCGGCGAGTGCGTCGGAATCCCAGTCGTAACGCTGGTAACGCACTGCGGAACCATTCTTGGCGGGTTCCAGCACCTCTTCCCGCAAACGGGCGAGGTCGAAGTTGTCCGCGATTCCGTCCTGCTGTTCTGGACGCTGCGCGGACGGCAGGTAGAAGTCGTCGACGTGGATCACGATGGAATCCGGCACGGCCGCGCTCAGCAGTTCCGCGAGAGTGCTCTTGCCCGATCCGCCGGCCCCGTCCACACCCACCAGCACAACCCGGCCGGATTCCTGTGCGCGACGCTGGATCAGCTGGGCGAGTTCGACGATGTTCTGTTCAGGCATTGATCACTCCGATTAGATGGACGCCTGTTCGGTGGAAGCTGAATCGAGGATAGCCGTCCTGTCGGAGCTCCGGAATGGCGCTGCCGCCGTTCACGCTGTCAGCAACCGGCGATGGCACCAAAGTGTCAGCGGGCGCCGTCACCCACGGGCAGATCGGACTTGATCCAGCCGCGTCCGGCGATTCGCACACCCGCCTGGAACCTGCTGCGCGCCCCCACCCTGCCCATGATGTCGGCCATCAGCCGGCGGACGGTGCGCAGCGACACGCCGAGCTTGCGCGCCACGACCTCGTCGGTGTGTCCCAGGCCGAGCAGGTGCACGAGCTCGCGCTCCTGACTGGTCAGCTCGTCCGACCCGGCGGGTTCCTGCTGGTCGGAGAGCTGCACCGCCGACGCCCAGACCTGCCCGAACAGTGCGAGCAGCGCGGCGATGGCACCGGGGCTGGTCACCACGTAGGCGCCGTGCGAGTTGTCCTCCGGGTCCACCGGGATGACCGCGGTCGAGCGGTCGGCGATGATCATCCGCAACGGCAGGGTCGCCGTCAGCCGCACCTCGCCACCCAGGCCGTGGAGCCATTCCACGTACTTCATGGTCGGCTTGCTGTTCCGAACGCTTTCCAGGTACACCGTCGACATCGAGACACCGCGTTTCAGCGTCTGCTCGTCGAGCGGTTTGCTCGCTTCCAGGATGTCCGCGCGTTGCGGCCCTCCCGGTGCGAATGCGAGAACCTCCTGTTTCGCCTCCAGCGCGAGTTCCTCCAGCCGGATCCGCACGGCGTCGAGGCCGGTGATGCGCTCGAACCCGACCTCGTTGGAGACGGGTCGTGAATTCGCGTAGTCGGTCAGCATCAACGCGACGGCTTCCCGGCTTTGCTGCAGCTTCTTGAGCTGGAAGTCGATTTCCGCTTCCTGAGCAGCGAGCAAGGTCGTCAACGCGACCTTCGGACTCACCGCACGCCAGTTGATGGCATCGGAGGCGGACGGGCGGAGAAAGGAGATGTCGGCCAGCCGGTCGAGCGCTCCGCGCACTTCCGTCTCCGCCAGACCCAGCGTCGTCGCCAAATCGGCGACGCCGATCTCCGGTTTCTCGAGCATTGTCCGGTAGACGAGCTCGGACACTTCGTCCAGGCCTAGTTGATGAAGCAAGGAAAACCCCCAGGTAGACCTGTCTTCGAGTTTAGTCGATCGACGATCGACGTTACCACAGGACCTCACAAGTGGACTAGACCATGCCAGGTCCAGGCGACCCCGGAATGCACTCCTGGATGATCTCCGCGCTTTGCCGTGATCTCACCGGCGAGGCCACCTCCTGCCATGGCCGGGTGGTGCCAGCCGAAACTGCTGACACGGCCTGCGAGCTGCGCGATCGTTGATGACATCGAACACGGCCCGGTGCGATCCGCACCCCACTGAAATCGGCCGGAACAAATCTGAGGGGAAAGTCATGAGCTTCGCCGTGCGCTTCTTGAGTGTCGCCCTGCTCGCCTCCGCGCTGACCGTCACCGCGACCGCGGTCGTCACCGCCACACCCACCGTCTCGGTCGCGTACGGCGATGACGACGACTCGTGGGGCTGGGGCTGAGCCAGGAACCCGGCGCGGACATCGAGACCAGGGAGGCTTGTCGTGAAGGCGTTTCTGTACCACGTGCACGGACTGGGGCCGTTCGACTTCTCGTCGCTGCGCCCGGACGACCTGCCGCCGATCCAGGAGATCGCGGCCGAGCGGGACATCGAGGTGCTGCCCACCATCTTCCTGGGCCGCAACGCCCTGCCCACGCTGACCGAGGTCCACAAGGCGTACGACGAGCTGCGCGAGGCCGGTGAGGTGCCGAACATCGCCGGCTTCGCCGTGGAGGGACCGCTGCTCGGCCCGCTGGGAGGAATCCCCAGGGAGGGCAAGTGGGTCCCGACCCTGCAGGAGTGGGAGAGCCTGGTCGACCTCGGCCGGCTGGGCCTGCGCTACATCGTGATGGCACCGGACGCGATGGAGCTCGACGAGGAGATCACGACCGGCTTCACGTTCGGGGACCTGCTGACGCGGTTCTACGACAACGGGGTGAAGGTCGCGCTCGGGCACTTCCACCACGGCGACCCCGAGCGCAGCGCGCGCCTCACGCGTCAGGTGATCGAGTTCCTCCACGAGCGGTACGAGTCGTCGCCCTACCTGGTGCTGACCGACCACCTGTTCAACGACATGCCGCGCAACTTCACGCACACCTGGCGGACCGAGGAGGAGCTGACCCGCCGCGAGGCGCAGCTCGCCGAGTTCCTGCCGCACGACTGGGAGACCAGCGACCTGACCGAGCTGCTCGGCGCGGTGCCGGCGGAGCTGCTGGCGGCGACGCGCGAGGGCCTGCTCACGCCGTGCCTGAACTTCGACGGCAAGCACGTCGACCTTGAGGTCTGCCGTCTCACCGTCGCCTACTTGGGTGCCGAACGCCTGATCGCGCTGACCGACCACATCGAGGTCGACCAGATGGCCAACGAGAAGCTCACCAAGGCCGCCAACGGGTTGTGGATGCGCAACGACGGTGTCGTCGCCGCCGGCTCGACGGGGTACGAGCAGCAGCTGGCCAACATGGCGAAGATCGGCATCACCGGCGACGCGGCGACCGACCTGTTCGACACCGTCCCCCGCGCGGCCATCCGGTTCCCCGTCAAGCGCAGGGGCGCGTGACGCCGTGATCGGCTACGTCACGCGGGCTCCCTTGCCCCGCACCAGGAGCAGGCACCCCGAGGTGTCCGCGGTGATCCTCGCCGCGGGCGAGGGCAGAAGGCTGCGGCCCGTCACCGAACACCTCGCGAAGCCCATGGTCCCGGTGCTCAACGTGCCACTGCTCTTCTGGACCGCGGCCGCGCTGACCGAGGCCGGTGCGACCGGGCTGGTCGCGAACATCCACACCAGGCCGGGCCAGCTGCGTGACGCGGCGGACCGGTTGCGCGAGCGGGACGGCATCGAGCTCGACCTCGTGGCCGAGGGCCGGCTGAGCGGGCCGGCCGGTGGGCTCGCGGCGTGCCGTGAGCGCCTGCCCGCCGCCGACTGCTGCCTGGTGGTGAGCGGGGACGCGCTGACGGAGGTCGACCTCGGCGAGGTCGTCGCCGCGCACCGCGCGGCGGGAGCCGACCTGACGATCGTCGCCAAGCAGGTGCCGGACGCGCATCGGTTCGGCGTGCTGGAGCTCGACGGCGACGAGGTCGTGGGGCTGCTGGAGAAACCGGCGGACCCGCCACCCGGCGCGGTGGTCAGCTGCGGGATCTACGTGCTGAGCGCCCGCGGGCTCGCGCGGCTCGATCCGGCGGTGGACGACGCCTACGACTTCAAGCACGTGGTGCCGGCGTTCCTCGCGGGCGGCCTGTCGGTGCGGGCACATCGGACCGACGCCTACTGGACCGACGTGGGCACGACGGAAGCGTTGCGGCAGGCCAACATCCGGGCGCTGGGCACGAGCGCGCTCGGCAAGGTCGCCGCACCCGCCGGACGGGGCGAGCTGTGGTGGCAGGGCGACGTCACGTGCCCCGGCGACCTCACCGTCACCGGGCCGGTGCTGCTGGGCGCGGACGCGGTGATCGGCGACGGGGCCGTGCTGGAGCGGTCGGTGATCGGTTCGGGTGCGCGTGTCGGTGCCGGCGCCCGGATCAGCAACTCGGTGGTCATGCCCGGTGCTGTCGTGCCGGCCGGACAGGTCGTTCAGGAAGAGGTGTTCCTGTGAGGGTTCTGCTCCTCACCTCGGGTTACGCGCCGATCATCGGCGGTGCCGAGACGTACGCGCAAACGCTCGCGGAAGGCCTGGCCGCGAGTGGCCACGAGGTGCTCGTGGTCACCGACCAGGTCGCCGGGCACCCCGCGTCCGAACGGCTGGGCGGCGTCCGCGTCGCACGGCTCAGCGGCTACCGGGCGCTGCTGGACGACCCGAGCAAGCTCCCGTGGGAACAGCTGTACTTCGGCGTCCTGCCGGAGCTGGAGGAGGTGCTGCGGGGGTTCACACCGCAGCTCGTCGTCGCGAACAACCTGGAGACCACGGTCATCGGCCGCGTCGTCGCGTTCGAGCTGGACGTCCCCCTGGTGGGCACCTACCACGAGCACGCGCCGGAGGAGGAACCGTTCGGCCAGGGCAAGATGGCGCTGGGCTACCGGTTCCTCTCCCCCGACCTGGTGCTCGCCGGATCCCGCTCCTACCAGGCCCGCGCGCTGCGGCACCTGCCCGCGGACCGGGTCAGGTTGATCTACCACGGCGTCGACACCGACACGTTCCGCCCGGACGTCGGCGGGGCGGCGGTCAGGGCGAGGTACGGCATCGCGCCGGACGAGAAGCTCGTCGTCAACTCCGGCCGGCTCAAGCCCCGCAAGGGTCAGCTCGCGCTGCTGCGGGCGTTCGCCGCCCAGGACGACCCCTCGGCGCGGCTGCTGATCGTGGGCGGGGTCAGCTCCGCGTCGCTGGAGCACGCGGCACTGCTGGAGTCCGAGATCGACCAGCTCGGACTGCGGTCCAGGGTGCGGATCGACCGCGAGGTGACCTACCAGCAGATCCCGGCTGTTCTCGCGGCGGCCGACGTCGTCGCTCAGCCCAGCACGTCGGAAGGTCTCGGGCTGGCGTTGATCGAGGCCATGGCGATGGGCAGGCCGGTGATCGCGACGAACATCCCCGGCTTCGACGAGATCCTCACCGCCGACGGGCTCGCGCTCGTGGTCGAACCGGACGACGTCGACGGCCTCGCCGCGGCGCTGCGGACGATGCTGGCCGACCCCGGCGCGCGCGCCCGGCTCGCCGCCGCGGGACATCAGCACGCCGTGGAGCACTTCTCCCGCAAGAAGATGCTCGAACACACCGAGGCCGCGTTGCTGGAAGTGGTGCGGTCGTGACCGCGCCGCAGGTGGTGATCATCGCCGGTGGGCGCGGCACCCGGCTCGGGCCGTTGACCGCGGACGTGCCGAAGTTCCTCGTCCCCGTCGACGGCCGCCCGTTCGCCGACCACGTGCTGAGGATGTTGCACGAGCAGGGTGTGCCGTCCGTGCACTTCTGCCTGGGCCATCACGCCGACCAGATCGTCACGTACCTCCGTGAGCGGTGGAACAGCCTGACGTGGACGGCGACGGTGGAGGACGAACCTCTGGGCACTGGCGGCGCGTTGCGGCTCGCGCTTCCTCATCTGGCCGACGAGTTCGCACTGCTGCTGGGCGACACGTTCACGCCGGTGGACTTCGCCGCTCTCGCCGCGGGATTCCGCGAGAGCGGCCAGGACGCCGCCATGACCGTGATGGACAACGACGGCTGGCTCGTGCCGAGCAACGTCGGCGTGGCGGACGGCCTGGTCGTGGAGTACTCGAAGCAGGCCGCCCCCGGCGACCTGCGGCACGTCGACTACGGAATCGCGTTGCTGCGCAAGGACGTCCTGCGGCGGCTGCCCCCCGGCCGGTCCGCGGACCTCGGCGAGCTGTTCTCGTCCCTGATCGCGGACCGGGCGCTCGCCGCGCTGGAAGTGCCTCGCGCGCAACGGTTCTACGAGATCGGCTCGCCCGGCGGCCACGCCGAGTTCACCGAGCTCGTCCGTGCGGGAGGTGTCCGTGTCTGAGCCCGCGACGAAACGGCGGACGCACAGCGAACCGTTGTTCTCCAGCCCGTGGATGAGCTTGCGAGAGGACACCTTCGAGCGCGGCGACGGCACGACAGGCACGTTCGCCGTCGTGTCCCGGTCGGACTTCGTGGTGATCGTGTGCGAGGTGGACGGCGCGCTCGTGATGACCGAGCAGTACCGCTACGCGGCCGGCCAGTGGAGCCTCGAGCTGCCGCAGGGCGGGATCGAGGACGGCGAGACCGTGCAGGAGGCGGCACTGCGCGAGCTGCGCGAGGAGACGGGCTGGCTCGCCACCGGCGCCGAGGTGATCGGCACCCGCCTGTTCGAGGCGGCCGACTGGGCCACGCAGCACTTCACCGTCGTCCGGGTCGAGGCGACCGGACGTGGCGAGAAGTCGCTCGACCACGACGAACTGGGCGCGCGCGACGAGCTCGTGCCGTGGTCACAGCTCCCGGACCTCGTCGCGGCGGGACGAGTGATCGACGCGGCCACGCTCGCGGCCGTCGCCCTGCACCTCATCGGCACCGAAAGGGACGAGACATGACCATCTTGATCACCGGCGCGGCCGGGTTCGTCGGCGCCCACGCGGTGCGCGGGCTGCACGCGGCCGGCGAGCGGATCATCGCGACCGACCTCGCGCCCGAGGCGAGCCGCATCGCCGACCTGGTCGGCGCGGGCGAGGTGACCTACGTGGCGGGCGGGCTGGCCGATCTGCTGCCCGCGGTCGTGCCGGGCGTCGACGAGGTGTGGCACTTCGCGGCCAACGCGGACATCCCGCTCGGAGTCCGCGACACCACGGTCGACCTGCGGGAGTCGGCCATGCTGACGCGGCACCTGATGGAGGCGATGCGTGAGCACGGCGTCGGTTCGCTCGTGTTCCCGTCCACCAGCGGTGTGTACGGCAGCAGCCTCGGGCCGGTGGTGCGTGAACAGGACGGCCCGCTGCTGCCGAACTCGATGTACGCCGCCGCGAAGGTCGCCGCCGAGGCGCTGATCTCGGCCTACTGCCGGACGTTCGGCCTGCGCGCCAGGATCCTGCGGCTGGGCAACGTGGTCGGCGGGATGATGGGCAGGGGCATCGTGCGCGACTTCGTGCGCAAGCTCGGCGAGGACCCCCACACGTTGCAGGTCATGGGCGACGGCTCGCAGCGCAAGAGCTACGTGCTGGTCGACGACGTGGTGGACGGCATGCGGCACCTCGCCGCCGCCGACGGCCCGGCGTGCGACGTCTACAACCTCGCGGCGGGCGGCAGCCTGGGCGTGGCCGAGGTCGCGGGCGCGGTCGCGGTGGCGATGAACATCGCCGCACCGCGCATCGTGCCGGACGGGACCTCGCTGTCCTGGCCAGGCGACCAGCCCGTCGTGGAGCTCTCCGTCGACAAGGCGCTCGCGACCGGCTGGCGTCCCCGGTACACCGCGTTCGAGGCGGTGACCGTTGCCGCGCAACGGATTGTCGCCGACCGGGTGGTGACGTCGTGAGCGACCCGCTGGTGATCGCGCGGACCCCGCTGCGCCTCTCGCTGGGCGGTGGCGGCACCGATCTCCCGTTCTACAGCGGGAGGTTCGGCGGCGACGTCCTGTCCATGGCGATCTCGTTGCACGTCACGGTGATCGCGCGCGGTGGCCGGCTGGACGCGCACCACCGCTACGCCTACGAACGCGTGTCGGCGGCGGACTCGGCGGCCGGGCTGGACGAGCCGTACGTGCGGGAAGCCCTGGCGCTCACCGGGTTCTCCGCGCCGTGCGAGATCGCCTCGATGGGACCGGTGCCGTCGGGGACGGGCCTTGGCAGCTCCGGGGCGTTCGCGGTGAGCCTGCTGTCCGCGCTGCACGGTCTGGCCGGCCGCGCACCGTCGCGGCTGGAGCTGGTGGAGCAGGCGTGCGAGCTGGAACTCGACCGGCTGCGGCGGCCAGTGGGCAAGCACGACCAGTACATCTGCGGGCTCGGCGGGCTGCGCCGGCTGGTGATCGATCCCTCCGGGTCCGTGCGGGTGGACGACCCCGCCGTGCCGAAGTCCACAATGGACGCTCTCGCGGCACGGTTCGTGCTGCTCTACACCGGGGTTCGCCGTGACAGCGCGACCAGTCTCGCGCCACCGTCGTCGACGGCCGGCGTCGAGGAGCGAATCGAGCAGCTGCACCGGATCCGCAAGATCGGCGACCAGATGCGGGCCGCGCTCGAGACCGGCGACCTCGACTGGGTCGCCGAGCTGATGCGCGAGCACTGGGCGATCAAGCGGGGCGACGCGGCGCCTTCCCGCTGGGACGAGATCTACGACATCGCGGTCGCCCACGGCGCGCGTGCGGGCAAGTTGGTCGGCGCCGGCGGTGGTGGCTTCCTCCTGCTGTTCGTGGATCCCGGGCACCGCGAGGGCGTGCTCGCCGCGGCGGCGGGACACGGCGTGCGCGAGGTCCCCTTCGACTACTGCCCCACCGGCACGACAGTCACCCGAATCGACCACACCGACAGCCCGGAGCTGCTGCCATGACCATCACCACCCCCTCCCCCGCCACCACCAGGGCGCCCGCGTCCTCGTTCGGCCCCAGGTTCCTCTCCGTCGTCGCGGACATCGCGGGCGAGCTCGACCACGCCGCGGTCGACCGGATCGCCGCACGGCTCGCGCAGGTCAGGGAGAACAGCGGCCGGGTGTTCTTCCTCGGCGTCGGCGGCGGCGCGGGCAACGCCACGCACGCGGTGTGCGACCTGCGCAACCTCACCGGCCTGGAGGCGTACTCGCCGACGGACAACGCGGCGACGCTGACCGCGGCGATCAACGACAGGGGCTGGCGCACCTCGATCGCGGAGTGGTTGCGGGGCAGCAACCTCGGCGAGCGGGACGCGGTCGTCGTGTTCTCGGTCGGAGGCGGCAGCGAGGACCCGCCGGTGAGCGTCAACCTCGTGGAGGCGCTGAGGTACGCGGCCGCCGCGGGTGCGTTCACCTGTGGTGTCGTCGGCCCCGACGGTGGCGAGACCGCCCGGGTCGCCGAGGAGTGCGTGCGGGTTCCCGTGCGCGACAGGGAGTTCCGCACCACGCACACCGAGATCTACCAGGCCGTCGTGTGGCACATGCTGGTGCTGCACCCGCTGCTCGCCCGCGTGCGGCCGAAGTGGGAGTCGCTGTGCGAGTGAGGCCGGCCGCGATCGTCCTGGACCGCGACGGCGTGCTGAACGAGCTGTGGCACGACCCGGACCTCGGCATCGTCGACTCACCCGCCAACCCCGGTCAGGTGCGGCTGGTG
This sequence comes from Pseudonocardiales bacterium, assembly GCA_032230575.1. Classification (GTDB taxonomy): domain Bacteria; phylum Actinomycetota; class Actinomycetes; order Mycobacteriales; family Pseudonocardiaceae; genus Lentzea. The sequence continues at coordinate 16,242 of JAVXWK010000143.1, forward strand.
GACCGCGCGGCGGACGCGGTCCGGTTGATCAACGCCGCGGGCGTCCCGTGCCACGTCGCGTCGAACCAGCCGGGTATCGCGAAACGCAAGATGACCTCCTCCCTGCTCGCCGCGGTGACGCGGCGGCTGGTCGACGAGCTCGCGCAGCGGGACGCGCGGCTCGACGGCATCTCCTACTGCGTCCACCACCCGGACGCGCTGCTGCCCGCGCTGCGCGTCGACTGCCCGAACCGCAAACCAGGCCCCGGAATGCTCACCCGGATCGCCTCACGGCTCGGGGTGGCGCCGGCCGACTGCTGGTTCATCGGCGACACCGCGACCGACGTGCGAGCCGGTGCGGCCGCGGGGTTCCGCACCGCCTGGGTGGGCCGGGTGCGGTGCGACGTGTGTCCCACCCGGCAGGGCGTAGTTCCCGATTTGAGCGCGACAGATCTCCACGAAGCCGTGACCACCATTCTCGAAGGGGAAACCGATGCAGCTCTTGCTCGACAGCGCGGATGAGAAGCAGGTCAAGTACTGGGCCGGACAGGGGGTGATCGACGGGGTCACCACCAACCCGAGCGTGCTGCGCCGCGACGGCGTGATCAACCCGAGGGCGGCGCTGGCGAACCTCGCCTCCCTCATCACGCCGGGAGTGCTGCACGCCGAGGTGACCGAACCGTCCGGGCAGGAGCTCGTCCGCCAGGGCGTC